>JAQYBZ010000018.1 GCA_029003235.1 Bacillota bacterium | reverse complement strand
GCCCGTCTCCCGGCTCGTCCTCGTCGTCGATAGAAAATTTCCTATCAAGGGTATTGCTATTTTCGTCCGTTTCGGATATACTATCCATAGACGCAGAGTTGATGGTCGGTGCGCTCCCTCCCAACGATTGGCTATCGTTGGTGATAGCCCCGACGGTATTCATCTCTGCGTTAGCCATTTCTGATAGCGAAAAGGCTCCGCCCTCAGGTGTCAAAATGCGGTGTACCTTGTATCGGTTGCCCTTCGTCCTCTTCACGACCACGGCCATGTTGCCCCGCTTGCCGTTGATTTCCACCGGCGCTGCGATAGTCACTGTGTCGTAATTGCGTCCCTTGTGGTCGCCATGCCTGTCGATTTCAATGCCGCGCTTCAAAACATTCTGCAGAACTAAGAATCCAGTCCGTCGTGCGTCTTCCACTGACGGATCTTTTTCTTTATAGTTCAGGCTATGCTGTCCCCGTGGTCTCTTGCGTCGTTGACTGCCTGCTGCATATCTGCTGTAAACAGCGTCTCGTCATCCACCACCCGCAGGGTCTTGTAGCTTCCTCCGCCCTTTACGCCTATTTCTCTTGGGCTTTTCCGCTCAGTTTGAAGAGAAGCGATAGCAATTGTCTTTTCCATCATTTTAATCTCCGTCATCTGTACCTTTATTGTAGCAAGAGAAAGTCAAGATGACGAATGTGCGATTTTGTTTTTAGCAGAAAGAAAGACAGCGTAGAAAGCACCTTTGCCTTCTGCACTGTCTTTCTTGCCTTTGCAACACCCATAAAGTTGTATTCTGATGTTTTTTTCAATTACTTCCTTGTGTGGCGTTAGCTTTTGCGGCAGCCCGATTTTTCGCGTTCACCAGTTTTTCCGGGAGACCTTGTCCAAAACGTAGGGCAGAATGTCGTCCCGGTCAATGACGTCGGTGTGGATGGCCTGTTTGCTGCGCAGTCCGGCCAGATTCTTGGGAATCTCCACGCCGGTGAGCTCACGCAGGCGCTCCATGGCGTCAAATTCGTCCTCCGGCGGCGTCTGGCCGAGGGCGGTCAGGACGGCCACCGGGAATTTGTAGGGCGACGCCGTGGAAAGCACCACCAGCGGGTGGCTGGGGGACACTGCGGCGCGGTACTGCTGGGCGACGTTCCACGCCACTGCGGTATGGGTGTCGCACAGATACCCGTGGTTCTGCCAGACCTGTCCAATGGTCTGCTTCGTCCCGGCATCGTCGCAGAAGCCCGCCCAAAATTCCCCTTTCAGCCGATCCAGAAGCTGGTCACTGACCTGATAGAAGCCCTCGGTCTTTAGCTGCTCCATATAGCCCGCCACTTCCTCGTCGTTGCAGCCGCTGAGCAGATACAAAAGCCGTTCCAGATTGGAGGAGACCAGAATATCCATGGAGGGGGAGACCGTCTTGTAGAAGGGGCGGCGGCGGTCATAGCGCCCGGTGTGCAGGAAGTCCGTCAGCACGTTGTTGGCGTTGGAGGCGCACACCAGTGTGCCCACGGGCAGCCCCATGGCTTTGGCGAAATAGCCAGCCAGAATGTCGCCGAAATTGCCGGTGGGCACCACATAGTCCACCTTGTCCCCCACGGCGATCACGCCCCGGCGCACCAGATCGGCGTAGGCCTTGAAATAGTAGACCACCTGGGGTGCCAGACGCCCAATGTTGATGGAATTGGCCGAGGACAGGCGAACGCCCTTTCCGGCCAGCAGACCCTGATTCTCACAGGCAGAGAAAGCGTTTTTCACCCCGGTCTGGGCGTCGTCGAAGTTGCCGCGCACGGCGCATACGCAGACGTTTTTGCCCTCCTGGGTGACCATCTGGGCTTTCTGCACGGCGGAGACCCCATCGTCCGGGTAAAAAACGATGATTTTGGTGCCCTCCACATCGTGGAAGCCCTCCAGCGCGGCCTTGCCCGTGTCGCCGGAGGTGGCGGTGAGAATGACGATCTCATCGGTGATGCCCTCCTGTTCCCGCGCGGCGGTAATGAGCTGGGGCAGCATGGACAGAGCCACGTCCTTAAAGGCGGAGGTGGGGCCGCGGAACAGCTCCAGCACATAGTCCTGCCCCACGGCGGCCAGAGGCGTCAGCTCGTCGGTGGAAAACTTTCCCGTGTAAGCCCGCCGAACCAGCTCGGGCATCCGGGCAAAGTCCGGCAGCAGGGCGGACAAGATTTTTTCCGCCATGCCAAAAGTGTCCAGAGACAGAACGCTCTGCCAGTCAAAATGCAGGCCGGGGAGATCCTTTAATATATACAGGCCGCCGTCAGGCGCCAGCCCCTGCAAAACCGCCTGGGTGGAGGATACGCTCTGCCGGTGGTTGCGGGTGCTTTGGTAATTCATATGGGTGCCTCCAATCTTTTTCTTGCAATTTATCTGGATATATGATATACTGTTTCCCAGAGAAAAGCAAGTGTTTTCCTCTGAAAAACAAATGTTTCTTTTCGGACTGTGAGGGATATGGTATGGTAATTGGGCTTTTGGGGCTGGGAACCGTCGGCGGCGGTGTGTACAATCTGGTCAACGGACGCACGGATATGTCCATCAAATACGTCTGCTGTCTGGAAAAGCCGGAGGGCTTGACTGCAATTTTGACATCGAATTTCGATGACATCGTCAACGACCCCGAGGTGGACACGGTGGTGGAGGTCATGGGCGGCCTGCATCCGGCCAGAGAGTTTGCCATAAAAGCCATGAGTGCCGGGAAAAACTATGTAACAGCCAACAAGCTGCTCATTGCCGAGTGTTTTCAGGAGCTGACGGCTCTGGCGGCAGAAAAAGGCGTCGCTCTGCGCTGCACGGCGGCGGCAGGCGGCGGCATCCCGTGGCTGACGGCCATTGAGCGCTGCAAGCGCGCCGATACCATCACTTCCATCTCCGGCATTATGAACGGTACGACCAATTACATCATGGATACCATGCACCGCCAGAGCGTCAGCTTTTCCGACGTGCTGGGGCAGGCGCAGCAGTTGGGCTATGCCGAGGCCGACCCCTCCGCCGATATTGACGGAAAGGACATTCAGAACAAGTGCGTCATCTCCGCCAATGTGGCCTTTGACGTACTGCTGCAGAAAAAAGACGTGCCCGTCTTTGGTATCCGTAACGTGACGGTGCAGGACATTGCCGACTTTAAGGAACACGGCTTCTGCTGCAAGCTCATCGCCACCGCCGTGCGCAGAAGCGGAAAGATTGCCGCCTTTGTGGAGCCGACGCTGGTTTCCGGCGGCCGGTTGGAGGCCGCCGTGCCGTCCAACTTCAACCTGATCACCTTTAACGCCGAAAATGCCGGCAGACAGAGCTATTTCGGCCAGGGCGCGGGACGCTATCCCACGGCATATAATGTCGTTGAGGATCTCATTGACGTGGCTGGGGGCGTGCGGAGCTTTTATACCTCCGACTTCACCGCGGCCGAGGTGGACAACGAAATGGTGGCGCACCAGTACTATGTGCGTTTTGCCGGTACAGACCCGTGGCTGGAGGAACTCATCACGGAGAAATGGGACTGTGGTGTGATCACCAAGCCCGTCTCCGTGGCGCAGATGCACGCCTGGGCGAAGACTGCGGAAGAGCAGGACAGCCAGATGTTCCTTGCGGCCATCAAGTAGGAGGACATATGCTGAAAGTCGTAAAATTCGGCGGCTCGTCCATGGCGGACGCCGTACAATATCAAAAGGTGCGCGCCATCGTCCGCTCCGACGAGGCACGGCGGGTGGTCGTGGTCTCCGCCGCCGGAAAGCGCTTTTCCGAAGATCACAAGCTGACGGATCTGCTGTATCTGTGCCACGCCCATCTGAAATACGGCGTCTCCTGTGACAGTGTGTTCGCCATGATCACCCAGCGCTATCTGGACATCCAGAAGGAGCTGGGGCTTCATGTGGATCTGACGCCGGAGCTGGAGGCGCTGCGGGAGAAAATGCGCCATGGCATTTCCGAGGATGAGCTGGTCTCCCGGGGGGAGTATTTTTCCGCCAAACTTATGGCCGACTATCTGGGGTATCCCTTTATCGATGCGTCCAAGTGGCTGAAGTTCAACTTTGACGCCACGGTGAACAAGGAAGAATCCTACCAGGCGCTGAAGCTGCTGGTGGGGGACGGCTGCGCCGTCATTCCCGGCTTCTACGGCGCCATGCCCGACGGCAGCATCAAGACCTTTTCCAGAGGCGGCTCCGATATCACCGGCGCTCTGGCAGCGGCGGCGCTGGACGCCGACGTATATGAAAACTGGACGGATGTATCCGGTATCCTCATGGCGGATCCCCGTATCGTGGAAAATCCCAAGCCCATTGCCCGCATCACCTATACGGAACTGCGGGAGCTGAGCTATATCGGCGCCCAGGTACTCCACGAGGCCACCATCTTCCCCGTGCGGGAAAAGAACATTCCTCTGAACATCCGCAACACCAACGAGCCGGAGAATCCCGGCACCGTGATCTGCGAGGCCTTTGAAAACGATACGGCGGACGATTCCCAGCGCTTTATCACAGGCATTGCGGGCAAAAAGGGCTATTCCATTATCACCATTGCCAAAAACGGCTTTTCTTCCACAGCCGGTGTGCAGCGGCAGATTCTGGAGATCTTTGAAAATCACGGCATCAACGTGGAATATACCCCCAACGGCATCGATTCCCTGTCTCTGGTGGTGCAGAGTCAGGGGCTGGGCGACAGCCTGTACTCCGTGCTGGGCGAACTGCAAAAGGCCTTTGAGCCGGACAGTCTGGACGTGACGGAGGGCATCTCCATCGTGGCGGCGGTGGGCAGAAAAATGGCTTTTCGCCCCGGTATTTCCGGCAAAATTTTTGCCGCGCTGGGCAGTCAGGGCATCAACATCCGCATGATCTCACAGGGACCGCAGGAGGTCAATATCATCGTGGGCGTGGATGACCGGGATTTTGCCAAAACCGTGCGCGTATTATATGACAGCTTTGTAAAGTAATGTGCTTTCCGTCGGCGCAGTGCTGACGGAATACACATTGTGTTGCAGTCCGACTTCCGGGAACCGGTAAAAAAGTGCCGCGCAACGGAAGCCTACGGCAATGCCGCAGCGGATTGGCCGTCACCCGGCTGATCCGGGAAACATGAAATAGGAGGCGGAGTATATGAGAGACTATAAAGTAGCAATCCTGGGCGCCACCGGTGCGGTGGGTCGGGAAATGATGAAAATTCTTGCAGAGCGCAACTTCCCCGTAGGGGAGCTGCACCTGCTTGCCAGCGAACGCAGCGCCGGCAAGGTGGTGGCGTGGCAGGGAAAGCCCATTCAGATTGAGCTGGCCTGTGAAGCGGCGTTTGAGGGCATCGACATTGTCCTGGGCGCGGCGGAAAACGACATTGCCCGGCAGTTTGCCCCTGCCATCGTCAAGGCGGGCGCGGTTTTTGTGGATAATTCTTCGGCCTTCCGCATGGATCCCGATGTGCCGCTGGTGGTGCCGGAGATCAACCCGGAGGATGTGAAAAACCATCACGGCATCATCTCCAACCCCAACTGTTCCACCATCATTACGGCCACGGCGGTCAACGCCCTCAACGCCATTTCCCCCATCCGCTCCATGGTGGTGTCCACCTATCAGGCGGTTTCCGGCGCAGGGGCGGGCGGCCCCATTGAGCTTTCCGAGCAGGTGGAGGCGCTGCGGCAGGGCAGAGCGGTGGAACCCAAGGTGTTTCCCTATCAGATCGCATTCAACCTGATCCCCCAGATCGGCAGCGAGCAGTACGAGGGCTATACCTCCGAAGAAATGAAGATGCAGAATGAGGGCAGACGGATCATGCATCTGCCCGATCTGAAGGTTACCTGCACCTGCGTGCGGGTACCCGTGGTACGCAGCCATTCCATCAGCGCCACGCTGCACTTTGACAGGAAGATCAGCGTCAGTCAGGCGCAGCGCGCCATTGCCCAGGCGCCGGGCTGCAAGCTGGTGGACAGCCTGCGCAAGCAGCAGTACCCCATGCCGCTGGATACCTCCGACCAGGACACCGTCTTTGTGGGCAGGATCCGTCAGGATCTGACCGACGAAAACGGCCTGACCCTGTGGTGCTGCGGCGACCAGATCCGCAAGGGCGCGGCCACCAACGCCGTGCAGATTGCCGAGCTGCTCATTGAAAAATAGGACAGAAACAGGTTTGCCGTACCTTTGACCGGCAAAAAGATCGCGCCGCAGACTTACGGGTCTGCGGCGCGTTTTGTCCGGGTGCGGGGTCAGGTGTCTACGCTTTCGATGATGATATTGTCCGAGCCGTGGGCGTCAAATTCTTCAATATAGTCGTCCATGCGGGAAACCAGCTCATCGTAGTTCTCCTGGGTGATCTCCGGGTATCCCATATCCCGGCGGGACAGTTCCTCGGCAAGAATATCATAGAAAACGGCGTCCTCATAATTGGCGATTGCCTCGTGGATTCCGCCGTCGTTAAAGGCCTGAGACGGAACGATCTGCCCGTTCCACAGCTCGCACAGACCGTCCATGCCGGTACCGCGGCACAGGGAGAACAGCTTGCTTTCCACCTTGTCGTAATCTTCGATCCGGTCGTCTGCGCGGACGGAATTGATGACCCAGTTGCCGATGTACACCAGATCCAGCAGCCGGCGAAACTCCTTGTTTGTCAGCTCGATATTCACGGACCTCACCGCCTTTCCTGCTCTATTATATACACTTCGGACTGGAAATTCCACTGCAAAATGTCCGAATTTGTGGAAATTGATACTTGTATTTCATGGACATTTCGCATAATATATAAAAAGCAAATTTTGCGCCAACAGACGCCGGGCGGCGGGACGGAACGTTTTCGCCGCCTGCTGCGTTCTTTTTGCCTTGCTGCGCAGCGGAAAGGAATGGTCATTGCCATGAGCAAGCTCAGCGTATGCGTTTTATTTGGCGGTATCTCGCCGGAACATGAGGTCTCTCTGCGTTCGGCAGAGTCCGTCCTGAACCATATGGACCCTGAAAAATACAACATCTATCCGGTTGGCATCACCAAATCCGGCAACTGGATGCTTTACGGCTCCGACGATTACAGCAGGCTGCCCACAGGCGAGTGGCAGTCCTGCAAGGCCAACCGGAAGGCGACCATTTCTCCCATCCGGGGGCAGGGACTGCTGAGCTTTGAGGGCGACTGCGTGGTGCGTGAGCGCATCGACGTGGTGTTCCCCGTGCTTCACGGCGAAAACGGCGAGGACGGCGCTGTGCAGGGGCTTTTGCAGTTGGCGGGCATCCCCTGCGTCGGCCCGGATGTGGCGGCTTCCGCCGCCTGTATGGATAAGTGTATGACCAAGCTGGTGGCAGGCAACGCCGGGATCCGGCAGGCCGCGTGGCAGCTTGTGACCAGACAGGCGCTCCATGCCAACGAGGAAGCGGTGCTTGACCGGGTGGAACAGCAGTTTTCTTATCCGGTTTTTGTCAAGCCCGCCGGCACCGGTTCGTCCGTGGGCGTATCCAAGGCCAGAGACCGGAGCGCGCTGCTGCGCGCACTGCACCAGGCGGTGCAGTTTGACAAAAAAGTGCTGGTGGAGGAGTACATCTGCGGCCATGAGGTAGAGGTGGCCGTTCTGGGCAATGAAACGCCGGTGGCGTCCTGCTGCGGCGAGATCGACGCCGGGGCGGACTTCTACGACTATGACGCCAAATATCTTTCCGACTGCTCCCAGCTCTATATCCCGGCGCGCATCTCCGAACAGGCGGCGGAGCTGGTA
>JAQYBZ010000017.1 GCA_029003235.1 Bacillota bacterium | reverse complement strand
ATTTTAGCATTTTCCCCGTCTTTTTTCAAGAGCCGACAGGCACTTCCTTGATTTTTCCGGAAATCCGCCGGGAAAATGGGGCGGTTTTCATTGACATACCGGAATAATCGGGTATAATAATACTAATTCTTTCTAAAACTGTTGCATTTCGGCAGTTTCAGGAACCGCGGGCTGTCCGCCGGCAGCGGACGGCGCCCGCACCTGCAATCCCTGTTCCCCACATTTCATGGAGCGGCCGCTTTCCGGCGCCGCTTCACGAAATGATCCCATAAAAGTTTGGAATTTTCCCGATATGGAGGCAAATTATGTTGAACAACACAGAGAAAACCATGGACAAGATCGTTGCCCTGTGCAAAAACAGGGGCTTTGTTTTCGCCGGATCGGAGATCTACGGCGGACTTGCCAACACCTGGGACTACGGCCCTCTGGGTGTGGAGATGAAAAACAACGTCAAGAAGGCCTGGTGGAAAAAGTTCGTGCAGGAGAACCCCTACAACGTGGGATTGGATTCCGCCATCCTCATGAACCCCCAGACCTGGGTGGCCTCCGGTCATCTGGGCGGCTTTTCCGACCCTCTGATGGACTGCCGGGAATGTAAGGAGCGCTTCCGCGCCGACAAACTCATTGAAGACTGGTCTGCTCAGAACGGCAAGGAGCTGCCCAAACCCATCGACGCCTTTACCCAGGCGGAGATGAAGCAGTACATCGAGGACAACAACATTCCCTGCCCCACCTGCGGCAAGCACAACTTTACGGACATCCGCCAGTTTAACCTGATGTTCAAGACCTTCCAGGGCGTCACGGAAGACGCCAAAAACACGGTCTATCTGCGGCCGGAGACGGCGCAGGGCATCTTTGTCAACTTCAACAATGTCCAGCGCACCACCCGCCGCAAGCTGCCCTTCGGCATCGGCCAGATCGGCAAATCCTTCCGCAACGAGATCACCCCGGGCAACTTCATTTTCCGTGTGCGGGAGTTTGAGCAGATGGAGCTGGAATTCTTCTGCGAGCCGGGCACTGATCTGGAGTGGTTCGCCAAATGGCGCAGCTTCTGCCGCCAGTGGCTGCTGGATCTGGGAATGCGGGAAGAGAATCTGCGCCTGCGCGACCACGACCCGGAGGAGCTTTGCTTCTACTCCAAGGCCACCACGGACTTTGAGTTCCTGTTCCCCTTTGGCTGGGGCGAGCTGTGGGGCATTGCCGACCGCACAGACTACGATCTGACCCAGCACCAGAACACCTCCGGCAAGGACCTGACCTATTTCGACCAGGAAAAGAACACCCGCTATATCCCCTATGTCATCGAGCCGTCTCTGGGCGTGGAGCGTGCTTTCCTTGCTTTCCTTGTGGACGCCTATGACGAGGAAGTCGTCGGGCAGGACAAAAAGGGCAACGACGACGTGCGCGTGGTGCTGCATCTGCATCCGGCGCTGGCGCCCTTCAAGGCGGCCGTGCTGCCCCTGTCCAAGAAGCTCTCCGGCGCAGCCGAGGAGATCTACCGGGATTTGCAAAAGGACTTTATGGTGGACTTTGACGACGCCGGTTCCATCGGCAAGCGCTACCGCCGGGAGGACGAAATCGGTACCCCCTACTGTATTACTGTGGATTTCCAGACCGTGGGCGACGAGAACACACCGGCTGACCATGCCGTGACCATCCGCGACCGGGACACCATGGAGCAGGTGCGCGTTCCCATCAGCGAGCTGAAAGTCTGGCTGGCGGAAAAGCTGGCCTATTGAGCCAAAAAATTCAGGGGTGCTTACGCACCCCTTTTTTGAAAGGAATCCTATGAAAACGACCAACCGAAACCGCGGGCTGTGGATCGCCCTTGGAATGTTTGTCCTGCTCATTGTGGCGCTGGATCAACTGGTAAAATATCTCACCGTGGCTCATATCCCCTCCGGCGGCGCCGTGGCGGTGCTGCCCGGCGTGCTGCATCTGACCTATGTGCGCAACACCGGCGCGGCTTTCTCCATTCTCTCCGGCAACCGGTGGCTGTTTGTGGTCATTGCCGTCGTCTTTTTCGTTGCGCTGGGCGTCATGATCAAAAAGAGAATCGTCTCCAAGCCCGCAGAGCTGTGGTGTCTTGCCGCCATCGCCGGCGGCGCACTGGGTAACGTCATCGACCGGGTGGCCACGGGCTCCGTGGTGGATATGTTTGAAGTGGAATTTATGGAATTTGCCGTGTTCAACGTGGCGGATATTTTCGTCACCTGCGGCGTCATCGGGCTGATCGTTTTTGTACTGATCTTCGATCGTCCTAAAAAGGCGGAGGAACATGAAGCTGACAAGTGATCAGTCCGGGCTGCGGCTGGACGTATTTCTGTCCCAGCAGGAAGAGAATCTGTCCCGCAGCGCAGCGCAGAAGCTGCTGGAAGACGGCTGTGTGACCTGCGGCGGCCGGGCGGTAAAGAAAAACGACAAAACCGTGGCGGGCGCCGTGTACGAGTTGACCCTGCCGGAACTGAAAACGCCCGCCATTGAGGCGGAGCCGCTGGCGCTGGACGTGGTCTATGAGGACGGTGATGTGCTGGTCATCAACAAGCCCAAGGGCATGGTGGTGCATCCCGCACCGGGGCACTGGAGCGGCACGCTGGTCAATGCCCTGATGTATCACTGCCGGGATTCTCTTTCCGGCATCAACGGCGAACTGCGCCCCGGCATCGTCCACCGCATTGACAAGGACACCTCCGGCCTGCTCATCGTGGCCAAAAACGACTTTGCCCATCAGGCGCTGGCCGCCCAGCTCAAGGATCACACCCTTTCGCGTACCTATGAGGCCGTGGTCTGCGGCGGCTTCCGGGACAACGAGGGAATCGTGGACGCCCCCATCGGGCGCCATCCCGCAGACCGCAAAAAAATGGCCGTCACCGAAAAAAGCAGCCGCAGCGCCGTGACCCACTACCAGGTGCTGGAACGCTTCGGGGGCTATACCCACATCTGCTGCCGGTTGGAAACCGGACGCACCCATCAGATCCGGGTACACATGGCCTACATCGGCCACCCCATTTTAGGGGATACGGTCTACGGCCACAAAAAGAAAGAGCTTGGCCAGGATACCCAGTGTCTCCATGCAAGGCAGTTGGTCTTTCTCCATCCCCGCACGGGTCAGCCCGTCACGGTCACCTGTCCCCTGCCCGACTATTTTGAGGGGGTTCTGCAAAAGCTCCGGGCGCTGTAGCCTCCGCCGGACAGGCTCCATAATCAGCCGCCGATAATTTCCCCGTTGACTTTTCCCACCGGCGGCGGTACAATACAACCACGCAGAACAAATCATTCTTCGGGGTGCCGGGTCGACCCGGCTGAGATTGAGCGAGAATGGCGCTCTCACCCGCGAACCTGATACGGGTCATGCCGTCGTAGGGAAAGATGCACAGTGACTGAGTCGCATTGCATCCTTACGGATTTGCAATGCGATTTTTGTTTGGGAGGTCTTTTCTATGAAGCATCGTAAAAATCACCTGCAAATTCAGGCACTGTGCGAGGGCGCCGTCATGCTGGCGCTGGCCACCGTGCTGAGTCTCATTCGCCTGTTCCCCCTGCCCAACGGAGGCTCGGTCAATCTGGGTATGCTGCCGCTGCTGTTCTACTGCCTTCGCTGGGGCTTGGGCAAGGGCATTCTGTGCTGCACCGGCTACGCCCTTTTGCAGCTTCTGATCGACGGCGCCTATGGCTGGGGCTGGCAGTCCATCATCTTCGACTATCTGCTGGCTTTCCCCCTGATCGGATTTGCCGGTCTGTTCCACGGCAGGAAGCTGGGCTTTGTTTTCGGCCCGCTGGTGGGCTGCACCCTGCGCTTTGCCTCTCATTTCATCAGTGGCATCACCGCGTGGCGGATCCTTGCGCCCACAGAGGTGCTGGGTCTGACCACAGCCAACCCCTATCTCTATTCCGCCGTCTACAACGGCAGCTTTATCGGCGTGGATATGATTCTGTGCATCGTCCTGCTGGGCGCCATGTATATCCCCCTGAAGAAATATATGCTGGGGCTTGATCTGCAGCCTGCCGCAAAAGAAACTGCCTGAACACAGAGCTTTCTGCACCGCTCCGGGACAGCGTGTCCGGAGCGGTGCTTTGTCTCTTGACGTGCGTGCTATAATAGCGGTAAAGGCTGGATTGAAGGAGGCGCGCCATGTTCCGCACCATCAGAAAACTCATTTCCGCCGGCATCTTTGTGGTGCTGACCGGGCTTTTGATCGCGCTGGCGGTCTTTGCGCCCAACTTCTGGTTCTCCTTTTATCCCGGCGTCTCCGCCAAGGTGCTGCACGCCATCTCCAGCGTAACTGGGCTTCTGCCTTTCAGCCTGTGGGAAATCCTGCTGGGACTGCTGATCGCGGGGATGGTGGCCTATCTGATCACCTGCATCAAGGGCCGCCATTTTCTGTGCTGGCTTGCCACGCTGGCCGAACTCGTGGCTTTTTTGGTCTTTCTGTTCGTCGCCCTGTGGGGACTGAACCATTTCGGCCCCTCTCTGGCGGAGCAGTTGGATATGAACGTGACGGAGTACAGCCAGAGTGAGCTGGAGCAGGCCGCCGCCTATTATACGCAAATGGCCAGCCAGTATTCCACCCAGGTTTCCCGGGATTCGGACGGCAATGTGATCCTGTCGGATTTCTCCACGCTGTCGTCTCAGGCGCGGGAGGGCTATCTGGCCATCAGTGACACCTATCCTCTCTTTTCCGAACCCGCGCCCCGGGTCAAGCGCCTTTTGACCGGCAAAGGGTTCAGCTACATGGGTCTGACAGGCATCTATATTGCCTTTACCGCCGAACCCTGCGTCAACGCCGATTCCTTTGGCGTCGATCTGCCCTTCACCATGTGCCATGAGCTGGCGCACGGTATGACCGTTGCCGCCGAGGAGGACGCCAATTACTGCGCCTTTCTGGCCTGTGAGAATCACAGCAGCCCGGAGTTCCGCTATTCTGGCTATTATTCGGCCTTTGTCTACTGCTATAACGCCCTGTACCGGGCAGACCCCTCCGCCGCCACCGCTCTGTGGGGCATGGCCTCAGACGAGCTGGCCAAGGACTGCGGCCGCGCCAACCGCCACTATGAGCAGTACGACGGCTCCGTGCAGGAGGCCGCCCAGAAGGTCAACGACGCCTATTTGAAAGCGTTTTCTGAAGAAGAGGGCGTCCAGTCCTACGGCGCCGTGGTGGACTACCTCATTGCCCACTACGAAAGTTTGAAAAAAGCAAATTAGGCCTTGACAAACGACGGTTTTTACCATATAATAACGAAGCGCTTGGACGATTAGCTCAGCTGGTAGAGCATCCGCTTGACGTGCGGAAGGTCGCAGGTTCGAGTCCTACATCGTCCACCATAGCTGGGCACCAATTTTGATACGATGGGTATCAAAGTCGGTGCCCAGTTTTTGATAGAAGCGCCTACTGAGAAAAGTTTGAATGTGGAAAGGCAACATGATATATTGTTATAAGAAAGGAGAGAGTATATGAAGAAAAGAATCGCATTTATGTTCATCGCACTTATGATGATTTCTTTTGCTGCCTGTGGCGTAAAGAACCAGCCAGTCACGGATTCGACGGCACAATCATCCGTTGATTTGGAGCCCTCATCAGAGGCAGAAACCCCATCGTCAGATGTTGACACACGCGCAGAAACGAAGGAAACAACAGCTACAGAGGATACCGGCGCAAAGGAGCCGGTGATCACTGAGATTGATCGCTGTGTTCTGACGCCTGCGGATAAGTATTATCTTACTGACGTGAAAATGGAAGCCTACAAAAAAGCCATGGATGCCATTTTTGCCCATGAATCAGAAGTGCAGCTGACAGATAGCTACGATGACAATCTGTGTATCCTTGGCTATCTTCAGGAAAGCCCGTATACCTTTATTCTTTCCAGTTATCAACTCACCTCCGATCACATGGGGATGCGTTTTGAGTATGCTTATTCTGCGGAAGAGTGTGCGCAGATGGTGAATTATATTGATCAGGAATACCTGAATCTGATCAACGAAACCATCACAGAGGACATGACGGATTTGGAAAAGGTTCTTGCTATTTACAAGTATTTTGCTCAGCGCATCTCTTATGATTACGACTGGGTGGAGGCATTAAATGCATCCGATGATAAGTATCTATTCCCTGATATCGTGATTTATCAGGCATTACAGACGAACAAAGGCGTATGCCACACCTATACATATCTCTGCCAATTCGCTTTCCAGCAGCTGGGCATCGAATGTGAAAGAGCAAGTGCGGATATGCAGGATTCGGATTCCAGTCACATGTGGCCACTGATATGGATCGATGGAGCGGCGTTCCACATTGACCCAACCTGGGACGATGAAGGCACCGGGGTTTCGCTTCGATACTTTGGTATGACGGATGAGGAAAACATTGACAGAGGGATCGTTGACAACTGGCCCTGCAGCATCGACAGCGCCCTGGAAATCGAATGCACAGATACCAGATTTGCATCCTGGCGGGACATCGTTGATTATCATCTGATTGGAAATCATCAGATGGAAGTGACCAGAGAGGACGGGACAACAGAAATCATCGATCTGACACAATATCAGTAACCCGGAAAAACGTGGTTTTCTTTTGGAAATGGTTCTGTGTCAATGGTTGGGATAGAGAGAAAGAACTCCCAGCCGCGCGCCTTCCCCAAGTTGCGCGGCTGGGAGTCTTTGCATTTCCCACACAATTCTGCCATCAGTCTATTTTATGCCAAGTCTAATAAAAACGTATAAAAACGTTTATCATCAGCAGATGCTTTTGTATCTGCCGCCCCCGCATTTCATGCGAGAAAATTTGTTGTACATTCTCGGTTCGCAAATTCCACTGGATTTGCAAACCACCACGTCGCCGCAGTTGATAAAACGGGTTCCAACCATTTTATCAGAAAACAGGATGATTCTCCGATCCTCGCGTGGCGGAGAGCCGGCTTGCCTTTCCTGAATTAAAAAACTATTACCTGTGTCCGAAATTGCAGTTTTTCTGCGTTAACATGGATAGAAAGGAAACAGGAGGTGTTACTGCAACATGGCAGAGCGTCCCCAGTCCAATTTTGAAAAAACGTATCTGGCATATAAAAACCTGATGTACTATGTCGCATTCAAAATCTTAAACAATGTGACGTGGGCAGAGGATGTGACCGCAGAGGCTTTATGCAAGGTTTATCAAAACTATCACTGCGTTCAAGTCCCTGTCAGTGCGCAGGCGAAGCGGTTTGTTGTCGTCGTCACAGAGCGGACGGCCATAGACTATCTGCGAAAGCAGCGGCATATGTGTGCGCTGTCACTGGACGAAGCCGTTGGCAGCACCACCCCCGACAGTGCCGGGGAGGAAGCGCTGAATATTCGGCTGTCCTTCCAGCGCCTGCCCCATGATAATCGCACGGCATTACTGCTTTCCTGTTATTGCGGCCTGACGGCAAAGGAGACAGCGTCGGTCATGGGCTTCTCTGTCAGCAAAGTCGAGAAGCTCATCAGCCGTGGAAAAGAAAAATTGAGAGTTCTGATTGAGAGGCAAGACTAATGTATAACGAACACTATGTATGGACTGTCCTCGGTGCAGCCTATGACCAGGACATTGCCTCCATAGAGGCCCAAGCGACACAGCAACACCGTTTCCCCGAAGGATTTGACGGAAGAATATCGGTTGCTCTTTCGGCAGGCAGAAGGCGTGGTATCAGCGCAAAGGTGCCAAAACTGGCCGCTCTGTTTGCCCTCGTCATTGCGCTCTCCGGCGTTGCCGCATACACGCTGCGCCAGCAAACGACTTCTTCCGTTGCCTCGTCGGCGGCTGAAACCAGTGCAAAAGAAACCAGTGCCTCCGTGCAAACGCCATCGGAAACCGGTGTTGAATCAGGCAGCAGTGAAAACCTGATTGTATACCCCGCCGAGTTTCAATATCTGCCGGACAGCTATCAAACAGAAACCGACGAGAATGAGAAGCAGATACACTATCATTTACAGGGCAGTGACGGAACTTTGATTGACATTACGCAAATGCTCTACAGTGCGCCGGAGGCAGCGGATTTTTACACCCTGCGGGAGCGCGCCGGGGACGAAGCCGACAGTGTGCAGATGGCAGAGATTTACGAATCTGTTGGTTATGTCGATACTGCAGCAGAGGGTTATGACATCTGGTGGGCTTCCAACAAGTATATTCTTCATATGTCCGTTCAGGGAGATATCCAGCAAGCTCTCCAAATCGCGTCGGGTATTCGGACAAGAGACGAATAAGGCAGAGCCAGTAGATTGCCGGGAACGAATCCAAGCACCTTGGTTTTCACGCAAAATAGGAGGGAGGAAACAGCCATGAAAAAAGTAACGAAGATGCTCGCATGTTCCGTTTTGGTCATCTCTGTCCTGGTATCAATAGTTAGCCCGGTATCCGCGAATTCTTTTCCATTCACAGATGTTTCCGAAGAGAGTGAATACTATGAGGCAATAGAATACTGCTACAGTCGCGGAATCATCTATGGAACAAGTCCGACAACCTTTTCCCCTACAGCTACCCTAAACCGCGCAATGATGGTAACTCTTCTGTATCGGATGTCGGGATCATCAATGAAACGTGCACCAACAGGCTTTACTGATGTGCCAACTGGTTCATATTATTACTATGCTGTTGGTTGGGCTCAGTATTATAACGTAGTCTACGGCGTTAGCACAACATCTTTTGCCCCCTTGGATATTCTAACACGAGAGCAGACGATTTCTTTGTTATACCGATACGCAACAGCCTACAAAGGTGTCTCTTTCTCATTGATCAGCTCCAGTTATGCAAATAATTTGAGCGACTATTCAAGTATTAGCACTTATGCAAAACCAGCAGTTAATTGGGCTCTTAACTGCGGCATTATCAAAAATAGCACAACTACTTTTTTTCCATGCACAGGCACAAGCCGACAGTCATGTGCCCTATTCCTATACCAGTATCTTAGCAAAGTCGACGGTTCCGGAAAAGCGTATTCTATGCGCAGTTTGTCAGTCGGAACAGCAGCACAAATTTCAGAGATTATTAGCGCAATGAATTACCCCAGTTGCACAGGGTATGACCTTACAAGGCGTGAAATGCAGTTCGCGCTTCGGAACTCAAAGGTTCTGTTCTCCCACTCTCATGGTGCGAACAGTTATTTGGTTCTAGCCGACGGCAACCTACAGTCAACTTCCATTGCAAAAGATTCTCTAACACAGTTACAGCTCGTTTATGTTTCTGCATGTAATTCTGGTAATGAGTTTGTTCCAGCGCTATATAATACAGGTGGAGCAGCGTCCGCTGTAGGATTCAAAAACACAATTACCGCATCCTCAAGCAACGATGGAATACACTTTTTTAACCTTCGCTTTTTTTACCATTTGTCAACCGGATGCAGTATCGGTGTTGCAATACGGAGGGCTCGTCAGGAATTGCTCGAATCCTACGGGTCTTATGCCGGGTCAGATGCCATTGTTTTTTATGGAAGCTTTTCCTGATTTGGGATACCAGATTCTATTAGGAGGGTATGAAAATGTTTAACAGTAATCGCTCCTATGGTGCCGCTGGGCTCCTTCTGGCCGTTGTTTTGTGTATCTGCGCCGTCGCTGCCCCCCTGGCCATTCAGATCTGCGCAAAAGACACAGCACCGGAAGAAGCCATAGCTGCCCAGCTTGCCTGCTTTTCAGATTCCGATGCAGTATATACCGGTCAAGTCTCTGTTCCCTATGCCGACGCAGAATATGCGTCCTATCACAGTAATCTAACCGATCGGGACTACTATTTTGACAGCATCGGCGTTTTAATCGAAGTCAACAGTTGCATTTCCGACGCGGATTATGACAGGGCGTCTCAGCGTCCGGCCATGGCCGAAGCACAGCTTGACGCCGCAATGAAGGAATTTGCAGAGCAATGTATTGCTTTATACCAAATTGGTCAGATGGAAATGACCGCCAGAAACGCTTTCGCTGGGCACTGCAATTATGTATTTACAGAGACATACGAACAAATGCAGACTGGAAGTCAGGTCGCACTGGAGTGTATGCAAGATGGAACCGTCGTCTACGCCGTCATTACCAAGGGTAGCGTTTTCGCTCCGACTGGCCAGCAAACAGTCGTGCGAAAGGCGCCAATAAAAGTAACCGCAGACGAAGCATATCTGGCCGCAGTCAGCGCTGTGGAGGGAAAAATTGCCGGGACAGATTACGCACTGCTGGATGCCCCGTCAAGCTGTGCTCTGGAGGCGCTGGGTAACGATCAATTCTATAAAGTGGAACTGGCCGCCTATAGTGAAAAAGAGCAGTACACCGTAACTTATTGGGTAAACGTCAATGTAACAGACGGAAGCATAATGAAAATCGAGTTCACCCAGTAAAAAACCGGCATAAGCGTCAGTTACTCTCCAGGCGTATATTCCTCAACCGTCGCTACGAAAAACGGGCTGCCAAACAGCGGCCCGTTTTTGACATATCATCCGTTCTTCTTCTGCCTTCCGGTGCTTTGCCAACACCGAAACAGTGATGCCCCCTCCATGGATCGCATAACAGCGCCTGCCTGTGTTTGCTGTCTGTGAAGAACCATCATTGACAGCCAAAGTCAAGGTAGGCGCTGCAAGCTGTGCCGGTCATTTTTCATCCGTCCGGCTTGCGGGCTGGCCGTACACCCGGGTGTACAGAAGCGCTTTGATTCTTTCAAATTCCTCCCGGCTGACCGCGCGGCCGGAGGTCATGACCCTCAGGGGGACAGGATCGCGTCCATTGGACAGGGGCGGCTGAATATAGGGAAAGTCATTGAGGAAAAAGCCGTTGCGCTCGTAAAATGCAATGCGTCTGGCAGCCAGCACCGTTTCCGGCAGCTCCACCTCCAGACAAAAGGGCTTTTGCAGCAGGTGCTGCGCCTGCGCCAGCATTTTCGCCCCCAGTCCGCCGTTGCGGCAGCCGGGCGCTACGGCAAAATGCTCCAAAAACACCAGCCGTTCCAATTCCCAAAGCGCCATAAAGCCCTTGACGGTGTCATTTTCCCCGTCTTTTAGCACATAGATGGCGTAGGCGGCGTTCTTTAACAGCGCCTTCTGCTCCTCATAAGTCCTGCGTTCATTGACCGGAAAACTGTCCTCCATAATGGGATAGACCAAGTCAAATTCCCTGTTTTTTAACCTTTGCAGCATCATATCTCCTCGCAAATGGGTACTTCTCTCTACCGTTTGCTTTCCTGTTTACAGTATACCACATAGCGAATGAAAAAACCAGCGGCAGATCGACGTCAAATTCAGGGTCGGACTTTTCTCCGGGAACAAGGTGTGGTATAATGGATGTAATCCCCCTGCCAGGTTTCTCCTGATGCGTCTGGGCGGGGCTGCGAATACGAACGGTTAAAAACCGTTTTATCAACCGCAGCGAGACAGCGGCAGCAAATCCCAGGGGATTTGCAAACATAGAGATTGTACAAAAAATTCCCAGCATAAAGTGTGGGGGCGGCAGATGCAAACGCATCTGCCCAACAAAAACGTTTATATTATTTGTTAAAAAACAGATTTGGAGGCTGAACATGTACAAGCTGTTGCTGGTGGAAGACGACCGGGGCATTGCAGAGGCCATCCGCAGGCAGGCGGAAGCCTGGGCGCTGGAGGTGCGCTGCGTGGAGGATTTTCAGAATGTCATGAGAGAATTCTCTGATTTTGCGCCCCATCTGGTGCTGCTGGACATTTCCCTGCCCTTTTTTAACGGCTATCACTGGTGCAGCGAGATCCGTAAGGTGTCTCAGGTGCCCATTCTGTTTCTCTCCTCTGCTTCCGACAACATGAACATCGTTATGGCCATGAATCTGGGCGCCGACGATTTTATCGCCAAGCCCTTTGACCAGAGTGTGCTCATGGCCAAGGTACAGGCCATATTGCGCCGCAGCTACGACTTTTCCTCCGCCATGCCCGTGCTGGAATGGCGGGGCGCCATGCTCAGCACGGCGGACAACTCCCTGCACTATGAGGGCAGAGAAATATCCCTGACCAAAAACGAGTACCGTATTCTTCTGTGTCTGATGGAGTACAGGGGCAAGGTGGTCAGCCGGGAGATGCTCATGGAACGCCTGTGGCAGACCGACGCCTTTGTGGATGAAAACACGCTGACGGTCAACGTCAACCGTCTGAGAAAAAAGCTGGATGCCGCCGGACTGGAGCATTTTATCACCACCAAATTCGGCGTGGGCTACCTGCTGGCGTGAGGGGAGGCTGCCTATGAAACTGTTTTTCTCCTATCTCCGCCAGCGCAGGCGGGGGCTGGCCATGGTGGCTTTGTTCTTTGACGTTTTTCTGGTCACCTTTGCCCTCTATCGGCTGCCGTTGGCGGCGCTGGTCTATCCGGGGCTTCTGTGCCTGCTGCTGGGCGCGGTCTTTCTGCTCACAGATTTTTTCCGGGTACGGAAAAAGCACCTCGCGCTGGTGCAGGCGCAGAACCAGAGCGCCCAACTGCTGCGCCGGCTTCCGGCGGCAGACAGCATGGAGGAAGTGGACTACCGGCGGCTGCTGGAGGCGCTGCAGGCAGAGCTGGACGCCCTTCGTGCTGCCGACGAGAAAAAATACCGGGATATGACGGAATACTACACCCTCTGGGCGCACCAGATCAAGACGCCCATCGCCTCCATGCGCCTGACGCTTCAAAACGAGGACTCCCCGCTCTCCCGACAGCTCCAGTCCGATCTGCTGCGGGTAGAGCAGTACGCCCAGATGGTACTGGCCTTTCTGCGGCTGGACGCCCCGGCCAGCGACTATGTATTCCGCACCCACGCTCTTGACGACATCATTCGTCAGGCAGTGAAAAAATTTGCAGGCGAATTCATCCGCCGGAAGATCCGTCTGGAATTTACACCCACAGGTTCCACGCTGGTGACGGACGAAAAATGGCTGTGCTTTGTGCTGGAGCAGTTACTTTCCAATGCTCTGAAATACACCCGTCAGGGTGCCATCCGCATCTACCTGACCGCCCCTAAAATCCTGTGCGTGGAGGACACGGGCATCGGCATTGCCCCGGAGGATCTGCCCCGGATCTTTGAAAAGGGGTATACGGGCTGCAACGGCCGCGTTGACAAACAGGCCAGCGGCATCGGCCTGTATCTGTGCCGCCGGGTGTGCAAGAATCTCGGCATCGGCATTGAAGCTGCATCTGAAGTAGGTAAGGGGACGACCCTCCGGCTGGATCTGGAGCAATATCCGTTAAAAAGCGAGTAGGTCTTACAAAAGTGTAAGAACTCCGGCGGGAAATGTAAGCCAAATCCATGGCGTGCGTTTTCCGCTTTTGCTAAAATGGCTCCAGAAAACACAGGAGGCGATTACCATGGAAATCTTGAATGTCAGCGGCCTGAAAAAGACCTATACAACCCGCTTTGGCGGCAATCAGGTGCAGGCGCTGAAAAATGTGAATTTCAGCGTGGAACAGGGAGAATATGTGGCCATTATGGGTGAGTCCGGCTCTGGTAAGACCACTCTGCTCAATCTTCTGGCTGCGCTGGATCGACCCACGGGCGGCAGCGTGATTCTGGACGGCAGAGATCTGTCCAAGATCAGGGATTCCGCCATTGCGGCCTTTCGCCGTGACAATCTGGGCTTTGTGTTTCAGGAGTTCAATCTGCTGGACACCTTTACGGTGGAGGATAATATCTTCCTGCCCCTGGTACTGGCGGCCATGCCCCATGCGCAAATGGCCCAGCGCCTTGCACCGCTGGCGCAGACGCTGGGGATCGCGGACATTCTGAAAAAGTATCCCTATGAGATCTCCGGCGGCCAGAAGCAGCGCGCCGCCGTGGCACGGGCAGTCATCACCCAGCCCAAGCTGCTGCTTGCCGACGAGCCTACGGGCGCGCTGGATTCCCGCGCCACTGACGAGCTGCTGCGCCTGTTCACCGCACTGAATCGGGCGGGACAGACCATCCTCATGGTCACCCATTCCGTGAAAGCGGCCAGCTCTGCCCAGCGGGTGCTGTTTATCAAAGACGGAGAGGTCTTCCACCAGCTCTACCGGGGGCAAAGCTCCGACCAGCAGTTTTACCAGAAGATCACCGACACCCTGACTTTACTTGCGACAGGTGGTGACCGGGTATGAAAGCAGGATTTTATCCCAAGCTGGCCTTTGACGGCATCCGGAAGAACCAGCGGCTGTATCTTCCCTATGTGCTGACCTGCGTCGGCATGGTCATGATGTTTTATATCCTCGCCTTTTTGCAGCAGACGCCGGCACTGGACGCACTGGCCGGCGCGGACACCATCCGCACCACCCTCGGCTTTGGAAGCTGGGTCGTGGCGATCTTCGCATGTATTTTTCTGTTTTACACCAATTCTTTCTTGATGCGCCGGCGTAAAAAGGAATTCGGCCTGTACAGTATTCTGGGCATGGGTAAGGGTAATATCGGCCATGTTCTGTTCTGGGAATCATTGATGATCGCCGTATTCTCCACCGTGGTTGGACTGGCCGCCGGCATGGCGCTGTCCAAGTTGGCGGAGCTGGGACTGGTCGCCCTTATGCAGGGAGAGGCCACCTACACCCTGTCCGCCTCTTCCGACGCCGTTTTGCAAACCTCTGCAGTATTCGGCTTCATTTTTTTGCTGCTGTTTCTCAACACCCTGCGGCAGGTTCGGTTTTCCAGCGCCGTTTCTCTGCTGCACAGTGAAGCCGTTGGAGAAAAACCGCCCAAAGGCAACTGGTTTCTTGGAACCCTGGGACTTCTGCTTCTGGGCGCGGGCTACTACATCGCCGTAGCCATGGCAGACCCGCTTTCCGCCCTTTCCATGTTCTTTGTGGCGGTGATTCTGGTGATCCTCGGCACTTATCTGCTCATGATCTCCGGCTCTGTGCTGCTCTGCCGCCTTTTACAGAAGAAAAAAGCCTATTATTACAAGTCCAACCACTTTATCTCCGTCTCCTCCATGGGCTACCGGATGAAGCGCAACGGCGCGGGGCTGGGCTCCATCTGTATCATGGCGTGTATGGTGCTGGTGATGATTTCCTCCACCGCTGCCCTTTACTTCGGCGCGGAGGACGCCCTGCGCAGCCGTTACCCCAGTGAAATGAATCTGCAGGTGCAGTACGCAGACCCGGCTTCCCTTACCGGCGGCGGTACTTCCTCCCTGCGCGACAAGGTGCAGGCCATCGCCGACGCTCAGGGCGCACAGTTGACCGGCGTAACCGACTACCGGGTCGCCAGCATCGCCGGCGTAGTGCAAAACGGAGTCATTGTAACCGATCCGAAGGAAGTTAACACACTGAGCGCCGCCACCCTTTCCGGCGTTGCCCAGTTCTTTCTCCTGCCCCTTTCCGACTACAACACCTGTATGGGGACGGCAGAAACTCTGGAAGACGGCGAGGCTCTGCTGTATGTTCTGCGCACGGACTATGATGCCGACACCATCGCCTTCCGGGGCGGCAGCACTTTCCGCATCAAAAAGCAGGTGGATTCCTTTATGGGAAGCGGCGACGCGGTCATGAGTTTGATCCCCACCATTGCCATCATTGTCCCCGATTTCAGCGCTGCCATTGCCCCCATGGCGTCGTGGACGGACTCCCGCGGCGATCCGGCGCTGATCCTCAAATGGAACTACAACTTTGATACGGGACTGTCTGCCCAGGGACAGGTCGACCTGTACCGGTCTCTGAAAGACGCCCTGCGCGCAGAGGAAATCGCAGGCACGGCAGACTATTATGCCCAGAATCTGGACAGCCGGGAGGCCAACCGCACAGACTTTTACGCCACCTTCGGCGGCCTGTTCTATCTGGGCATAATCCTGAGCATCGTGTTTCTCTTTGCCACGGTGCTGATGATCTATTACAAACAGGTCTGCGAGGGCTACGAGGATCAAAGGCGCTTTGGGATCATGCAGAAGGTGGGCATGACCGAAAAGGATATCCGCAGGAGCATCAATTCCCAGCTTCTCACCGTATTTTTCCTGCCTCTTGGGCTGGCTCTGTGCCACCTGTCCTTTGCCTTCCCCATGATCCGGAAGATCCTGCTGTGCTTCCATCTGACCAACGTTTGGCTGTTCGTTCTGACCACAGTCATAACCTTTCTGGTCTTTGCCGTGTTCTACACGCTGGTCTACCGCGCCACCTCCAACGCCTATTACAACATCGTCAGCAGCGCAAAGCAAACTGCCGACGCCGCCTGAAAAATGCCGCACTGCAGGCTTCCTGCAGTGCGGCAGACTTCTTTTCTATGCTTTTTTCTCCTGCCGGGCGGCAGCTCTGTTTTTTCAGTCTCTGAAGAACAGATCCCTCGTATAGACTTTATCCATGACGTCATCGATCTCCGGGTTATAGCGGTTTGCAACGATGACCGCGCATTTCTTTTTGAAATAGTCCAGATCGTGGGTTACTTCAGAGTTAAAGAATTGCTCGTCTTTCAGCGTTGGCTCATAGACCAGAACCTCGACGCCTTTCGCCTTGATTCTCTTCATCACTCCTTGAATGGAGCTCTGGCGGAAGTTATCGCTGCCGGATTTCATGGTAAGACGGTATATGCCCACAGTAATTCTATTGCTTTTGGCCTCATCAAAGCCGGCAATCTGCAAAATTCTGTTTGCGATGTAGTCTTTTCTGGTTCTGTTGGCATCTACGATGGCCTGAATAATATTATTGGGCACGTCGTTGTAATTTGCCAAAAGCTGCTTGGTGTCTTTGGGCAGGCAATAGCCGCCATAACCAAAAGACGGGTTGTTGTAGTGCGTTCCGATCCTGGGATCAAGGCCGACGCCCTCAATGATCTGCTTTGTGTTCAAATCCCTGATCTCCGCATAGGTATCCAGCTCGTTAAAGTAAGACACGCGCAGTGCCAGATAGGCGTTGGAAAACAGCTTTACCGCTTCGGCTTCCGTAAAGCCCATAAAGAGCGTTGGAATATCCTGCTTGATAGCGCCCTGCTGGAGCAGTGCCGCAAAGCTCTGCGCCGCTTTCAGGCTGTCCGGGTCATCCTTGTCTGTCCCCACGATGATGCGGCTGGGGTACAGATTATCATACAGCGCCTTGCTCTCTCTTAAAAACTCCGGGCTGAACAGAATCCTGTTGGTACTATATTTTTTCCTTATCTGCTCCGTATATCCCACAGGCACAGTGGATTTTATGATCATATATGCCTTGGTGCTATACTTCATGACCGCTTCTATCACTGTTTCCACGGCGGAAGTATCAAAGAAATTCTTTTGCGGGTCATAGTTGGTGGGAGCGGCGATAATCACCATCTCGGCATCGGTGTATGCTTTTTCCGCGTCAAGGGTTGCCGTAAGGTGCAGGTCTTTGTTTTGTAAGTATTCCTCAATTTCCTTGTCCTGAATGGGTGATTGTCTGCGGTTGATCATCTCTACCTTTTCCGGTATGATGTCCACTGCCATGACGGGATTATGCTGCGACAGGAGAACGGCCATGGACAATCCCACATAGCCCGTTCCGGCGACGGCGATTCTCATCTTACTCTTCCCCCTTCATGTAAAACGCTTTGTACCAGTTGGCAAATTCTCTCAAACCGGTTCTCAGATCTGTCGATGGCGCAAAGCCAAAATCGCGCGTCAGGGCAGACGTATCGGCATAGGTAACCGGCACGTCTCCGGGCTGCATGGGAACCAGTTCCTTATGGGCGTCAAAGTCATAGTCTTCAGGCAGCACCCCGGCGCGAATCAGCTCCTGCTGCAGAATGTCCACAAACTCCAGAAGATTCTCCGGTGCGCTGTTGCCGATGTTATAGATCTTATACGGGGGAATGGGCAATCCGTCTTCGCCGTTCTTTTTTTGCGGCGGCGCCTGCATGACCAGCCTTACGCCCTTCACAATATCATCAACATAAGTAAAGTCGCGTTTGCAGTTTCCGTAGTTGAATATCTGGATCTTATCTCCACGCAGCAGTTTGTTGGTAAAGCTGAAATATGCCATATCGGGGCGTCCCGCCGGTCCGTAAACCGTGAAGAATCTCAGACCTGTTGATGGAATATTGTATAGCTTTGAATAGGCGTGGGCCATAAGCTCATTGGATTTTTTTGTAGCCGCGTAAAGAGACACAGGGTTGTCCACCTTGTCCTCCACGGAATAGGGAATCTTTTTATTGGAGCCATACACCGATGAAGACGATGCATAGACAAGATGCTCTACCGGATAATGCCTGCACGCTTCAAGGATATTGTAGAAGCCGATCACATTGGATTCTATATAGACGTCGGGGTTCTCAATGCTGTATCTGACACCGGCCTGTGCCGCAAGGTTCACGACAATGGAGGGGCGGTATTGGTGAAATACATCGTTGATCAGTGCCTTGTCCGCGATATTTCCCTTTATAAAAGTCCACTGGTTGGAACCGACGTATTTTTCAATTTCCCGCAAGCGGTATTCTTTAATGGAAACGTCATAATAGTCGTTTAAGTTGTCAATACCGATAATATGTGTATCCTGTGATTCTTTCAGGAGCTCTTTTACAAGGTTCGCGCCGATAAAACCCGCTGCACCTGTAATTAGAATATTCATCGTATACACCCTCCTTAAATCAGTACTTGCGCCGGCCTTTGGCGCTTCTGCCAAAGGGTATTGTGCTGAAACGGTCAGCCCCACAGCCGTTGTTTCATGTCATGTTCCGCATTGTCCTGTGTCCAGAATTCCCGTTCTTTCGGAAGCCGGCGGCAGGATAAAATTCCAACTATTTTTATTGGGATGAAATCCTTTTTATGGGTTTCATCCCTTAAATGTAATATAACTTATAATTTCAGGCGTGTCAAGGGCGCCCGCCCCCTGCTCGCGCGAATTTGCAGCAATTTTCAGAGCGCGGCAAATCAGCCATGCGTTTGCGCCCCACCATTGCCATCATCGTGACCAATTCGGGAGCCGCCTTTGCCCCCATAGTGCGTGGAAGGGTTCCAACGACGAACCGGCAAACGGTATTTGCAGCCTTTACACCGGGCTGTCTCCCCGGACAGAATCATCTGTGTCAGTCTCTGCAGGATGCTCTGCACGCACAGGTACTTCCATGCACCGCCATGAGTATTCCGCACTTCAGACTTCCCACCTCACAGCAAACTGCGTTTCTATGCTTTTTTCGCCTGCCGGGCGGCTGCCATGACAAAGGCCATTCCCAGCAGCGCAGAGGCAGCCGCCACCAGAAGCATGGTCTGGGCGCCCAGATACTGGCAGATGACGCCGCCGGTGGACATGGCCGCCAGAGAGCCCAGTGCCGTGGTCGCGGCCAGATAGCTCTGGGCGCGGATGGTCTCTCCCTGTCCCACCAGAGCGCCCACGAAGTTCACCGAACTGATGGAATACAGGGCGAAGCCCACCATCTGGAAGCCCTGCGCCAGATATACCCACTGCGGCGTGGGCGCCAGATAGATGGCCACGGCCTTGAGGACGAAAAAGGCACAGGACAGGCGCACCCATTTATCGCACCCGGCCACATGGAGCAGCCAGGTAAAGGCGAACATGGCCGGAAGCTCCAGCAGCGCGCCGATGGCGTTGGCCGTACCCTGCTCCCCTGCGCCGCCACCTTTGCCCTGCATGATCTGGAGCATGAAATTGCAGATGAGGTTGTGGTTGAAGTACAGCAGGGCGCTGCCCACCAGAAACACCACAAAGGCCTTGTGCCGCCGCAGGAAAGACCCCTGTTTGACCGGCTCCTGCGCCGTTTCCGCTCCACCGGTCGCCAGCTTTCCCTCCACCTGAAAGTGGAACAGTGCCACCGCCGCCAGCAGCGCCGTCACCGTCACCGCTGTCAGCGCGGGAACCATCAGGTGGCCGTGCTTTGCCACCAGCAGCCCCGCCAGAAAAGACACGGCGCTGTAGGCCAGCGAACCGATGCCCCGGGCGATGCTGTAATTGACGGGCGCCCCCTTTTCGATGGCGCTCATGCCCAGAGAGTTGACCATGCCGGGCAGGATCTGCAGCAGGCAACAGGCCGCCGCAAAGCCGCCCACGGCAAGCCCCACCGTGGGCGTAAACATGGCGCCGCAGCTCAGGAGCATAACCGCTCCCGCTGCCAGCGGCACCAAAAACAGCAGCCCGGCACGGCTGCGGCTGATACGCTCCGCCACGGTAAGCTGCAAAATCACCGAAGCCGCCGTAGCCAGCCCCAGCACCAGACTGATCTGGCTGCCGCTAAAATTCTGGGCATAGAGAAAATTACTGGAAAAACTCAGCAGCACCGCATAGGTGCTCCAGAGGGCGGCGTGCATCAGGGCATAGATCGCCGTCTGTTTGAACCGATTCATAGCTTGCCTCCGTCCTGAGAGAATCCCCGTGCGTCCTGCCGGAGAGGAAGCGTCTCAAAGATTTCCCGGGTAACATCATAGAATACGGGCCATTTGGTGGCCTTTCGCAATTTTTTGGCCGCTTTTTCCGTATCGTCAAAGCTGTGCAGCAAATAGAACCACTGCTCCTTCATCCGGGGCAGAACGGCGCTCCAGCTTCCATAGGCTTCCGCCATGGACTGACACAGTCCGTCGTGGAACCGGCGCAGCCTGTCCCGCTCCATGCTGCCGCCCAGCAGCTTCTCTCCCAGCGCCGGGTCGGCGGCAAGCCCTCTGCCGATCATCAGACCGCTCAGCTCCGGATAGGCCGCCTCCATACGCCTGCAATCCTCCGCCGTCACCAGATCGCCGTTGTAGCACAGCCGATTCCGGCTGTGCCTGGCCGCGTAGTCGAACAGATCCATATGGACGCCGCCCCGGTAAAACTCCGAGCGGGTACGGGGATGAACGATCAGCTCCCGCAGGGGGTAGCGGTTATAGATCTCCAGCAGCCGGGGAAATTCCTCGGCGCGCTCCACGCCCAGCCGCGTTTTTACGGAAATGGGCAGAGGCGGCGCGCGGAAAATTTCTTCCAAAAAGGCGTCCAGTGCCTCGGGATCAGCCAAAAAGCCCGCGCCTTTGCCCTTGGACACCACCGTTCCCGAGGGGCAGCCCAAATTGAGGTTGACCTCGCAGAAGCCCAGCTCTGCCAGTTTTTGCGCCGCCCGGTTAAAATCCGCGGCATTTCTGGTCAAAAGCTGGGGCACGGCGGGAACCTCCGCCAGATGCGCGGCGTCCAGTCTGGTCAGAACCTTCCCCGTAAAATGAAAGTCCGCCGAAGGCGCAAGAAAAGGGATATAATATCTGTCCACCCCGGAAAAGCAGGCATGATGCAGCCGGCGGTAAACGGCCCCTGTCACGCCCTCCATGGGGGCAAAATCCACACGCATAGGTTCCTCCTGCGTTTTTCTTGCATTATACAACATTTTTCCGTACCTGTATAGACGAAATATGCTATAATCACAGGGAAAAGAATCCACCCCAAAGTTCATCACCAAGGAGGGACAGTCCATGCCCGCAAACCCGACAGAGGCCGTTTGCGCCCGGCTTTTTGCCCTGCAAGATGGAGAATACCGTGCTTTTCAGTGCCGTCTGATGCCCACCGTGCCCCCGGACGCCGTATTGGGCGTTCGCATGCCCGCCCTGCGGCGGGTGGCTAAGGAGCTGGCCGGCTCACCCCAGGCCGACGCCTTTTTGCAGGTGCTTCCCCACCGGTACTATGACGAGAACAATCTCCACGGCCTGCTTTTGGCGCAGAGTAAGGATTACGGGCAAACCGTGCAGGCGCTGGAGGCCTTTTTGCCCTATGTGGACAACTGGGCGACCTGCGACCTGCTTCGCCCCCGCGCCTTTCTCTCCCATCCCCCCGCACTGCCGGAGCAGTGCCGCCGCTGGCTGGACTCCGGCGCGGTCTACACCGTCCGTTTCGCCATGGGCACGCTTCTGAACCTGTATCTGGACGACTTTTTCCGCCCGGAATACCTGCAATGGGTATCCGCAGTTCAGTCGGAGGAATATTATGTAAACATGATGATCGCCTGGTATTTTGCCACGGCTCTGGCCAAGCAGTATGCCGCCGCCCTGCCCTACCTGCAAAACCATGTGCTGCCGCAGTGGGTTCACAACAAAACCATTCAAAAGGCCGTGGAGAGCAGACGGATCCCGGAAGACCGGAAGACGTATCTTCGTACCCTGAAGGAGAGATAAATGGAAGTGATTGTACATCCCCTGCCGCCCCTGTACGACCGTGATTCAGCGGTACTGATTCTGGGTTCCTTTCCCTCGGTGGCCTCGCGGCAGACCTGCTTTTTCTACGGCCACCCCCAAAACCGATTTTGGCAGGTAATTGCCGCTGTTACCGGCCAGAGGGCGCCTCAGAGCGTGGAGGAAAAGAAGCAGCTCATCCTCTCCAACCATCTGGCGCTGTGGGACGTGATCGGCCAGTGCCAGATCACCGGCTCTCAGGACAGCTCCATCCGCCAGGTGGTACCCAACGACATCCGCCCCATTCTGGCCGAGACCGGGCTGCGGCGCATTTTCTGTAACGGCGCCACGGCCATGCGGTATTATGAAAAATACATCCTGCCAGACACCGGGCTTCGCGCCGTACAGCTTCCCTCCACCAGTCCGGCCAACGCCGTCTGGTCGCTGGACAGGCTGGTGGAGGCCTGGCGTCAGATCCTTTGAACGAGGCCGGCTGCCGAACCCCATCGGTTCCGGTCGGAAACAGTTGACAAAGGGCGCTGGCGCGTGCTATACTCACCGTGCTATTAGGCTAAGCTAACTGCTGGGAGCAAGGAGGAGAGAACAATGACTTTGGATCAACTGCCCGTAGGCGCGACGGCGCGGATTTCCTCCGTGGGCGGCGAGGGTGCGCTGCGGCTGCGGTTTCTGGACATGGGGCTGATTCCCCACACCGCAGTCACGGTGCAGAAGGTCGCCCCCATGGGCGATCCCATTCAAATACAGGTGCGCGGCTATGAGCTGACCCTCCGGCTGGAGGACGCGCAGAAAATCCAACTGGCACAGGAGGCAGACCTATGATCTTTGCACTGGCCGGGAATCAGAACTGCGGCAAAACCACCCTTTTCAACGCCCTCACCGGCTCCAACCAGCATGTGGGAAATTTCCCCGGCGTTACCGTGGATCAGAAAATCGGCGTCATGAAGAACGCCAAAGACTGCTCTGTGGTGGATCTGCCCGGCATCTACTCCATCCGCCCCTATACGCAGGAGGAAATCGTATCCCGGGACTTTATTCTCAACAATCACCCCGACGGCATCATCAACATCATCGACGCCACCAACATTGAGCGCAACCTCTATCTGACCTTGCAGCTTCTGGAGCTGAGGGTGCCCATGGTTGTGGCGCTGAACATGATGGATGAGGTGCGCGCCAACGGCGGCTCCATCGATACAAAAAAGCTGTCTGATCAGCTTGGCGTACCCGTCATCCCCATCTCCGCCGCCAAGGGCGATGGCATCAGCGAGCTGGCGGACAAGGCCATTGAAACCGCCAAGCGGCGGCAGCTTCCCGCCCGGTGGGATTTCTGCTCCGAGGACAGTCCGGTACACCGGTGTCTCCACGCCGTCGTCCACCTGATTCAGGATCATGCGGATAACGCGGGGCTTCCCTGCCGGTTCTGCGCCACCAAACTCATCGAAGGCGACAGCGAGCTGGCGGAAAAGCTGGAGCTGGATGACAACGAGAAAGAACTGCTGGAGCACTGTGTCATTGAGATGGAGAGCGAAACCTCTCTGGACCGCAACGCAGCGCTGGCGGATATGCGCTATACTTTCATTGAGGGCGTGGTGGCACAGTCGGTAAAGAAGTGTCATGAAAGCCGGGAACGGGAGCGCAGTCTGAAAATCGACCGCATCCTGACGGGAAAATACACGGCCATTCCCGTATTTCTGGTCATTATGATGCTGGCTTTCTGGCTGACCTTCGACGTCATCGGCAGCGCCCTGTCCGATCTTCTCAGTCTGGGCATCAACTCCCTGTCCGCCGTGGTGGATCAGGCGCTGACCGCCTACGGCCTGAACCCCGTGGTACATAGCCTGATCATCGACGGCATTTTCTCCGGCATCGGCAGCGTTCTGAGCTTTTTGCCCATTATTGTGGTGCTGTTCTTCTTCCTGTCCATTCTGGAGGATACGGGTTATATGGCGCGCGTGGCCTTTGTTATGGACAAAGCGCTGCGGCGCATCGGTCTGTCCGGGCGCAGCTTCGTACCCATGCTGATCGGCTTTGGCTGCTCCGTGCCCGCCATTATGGCCACCCGAACCCTCTCTTCCGACCGTGACCGGAAGATGACCATTCTCCTGACCCCCTATATGAGCTGCTCGGCAAAAATCCCCATTTACGCCGTTTTTTCCGCAGCCTTTTTCCCGCATCATGCCGCTCTGGTCATGACCCTGCTGTACGTCAGCGGCATTGTGCTGGGGATTCTGGTCGCTCTGCTGCTGAAGCACACAGCCTTTCGCGGCAAGCCCGTCCCCTTTGTCATGGAGCTGCCAAACTACCGTCTGCCGTCTATCAAGACCGTAGGCCTGCTCCTGTGGGAAAAGTCCAAGGACTTTTTGCAGCGGGCATTTACAGTGATCTTTCTGGCCTCCATCATCATTTGGTTCCTGCAGACCTTTGATCTGCGCCTGAACGTTGTGGAGAATTCCGCCGACAGCCTGCTGGCGCTCATCGGCCAGTTGGCCGCTCCCATTTTCCGGCCGCTGGGCTTCGGGGACTGGCGGGTGGTCACGGCGCTGGTGTCCGGCTTTACGGCAAAAGAGGCCGTGGTCAGTACGCTGGCTGTGCTGCTGGGTACCAATACGGCGGCTCTCAGCGGCGCTCTGGGCAGTCTGTTCACGCCCCTGTCCGCCGTGAGCTTTTTGCTCTTTACCCTGCTCTATACCCCCTGTGTGGCAGCCGTCGCCACCATCCGCCGGGAGCTTGGCTCCCGCCTGCAAACGGTGGGCGTGGTGGTGCTGCAGTGCTGTGTGGCCTGGGTCGTGGCCTTTGCCGCCTATCAGATTGGAGGACTGCTGGTGTGAGCTGGCTGGATTATCTGCTGCTGGCGCTCATCGCCGCAGCCGCCGTGCTGGCCGTGCGCTACTGCCTGCGCCACAAGGGCTGCTCCGGCTGCTGTGAGAACTGCGGTAAAAATTGCTGTGAAAAACGAAAACAAACCGACGAAAACACGCGGCGCTGAAATCTGTCAGCGCCGCGTGTTATTCTCTTCTGTTGCGCTCAGCGTCGGGCATCAAATCCCAGATCGTCCAGCACCGCGATGGCATCCTCCATCCGGGAGGTTTCCACTTCCACGGTCTTGGCCTGCAGATCCACCCGACAGGCGATTTTGGCCTCTTCCATGGCCTTGGTGATCCGCGCAACGCACATCTGGCAGTGCATCTCCGGTACGTTCAATGTGGTCATAATTGTCCTTTCCTTTCTGTTATTTCACGGCGCCCAGATCCGCGCCTGATTTCTACTTCATCAGCTTCTGCACGGTCTTTACCAGTTCAGTCACCGTCTCGTCGTCTCCGTTACGGATACCGGTGACGACACAGGTACGGATATGATTCGCCAGCAGCTCTTTGTTGAATGCGTTAAGCGCCGCCTGTACGGCGCTGACCTGGGTGAGAATGTCCGTGCAGTAGGCGTCCTCGTCCAGCATGGTCTGAAGTCCTCGCACCTGCCCCTCAATACGGCGCAGGCGGTTTTTCAGGGCATGAAGCTCCTGACTCTGGCGGTGTTTTTTCTTCTGACAACATTGGGTCATAGCTTCTTCCCCCGCAATCTCAGTGCATTGGTCACGACAAACAGAGAACTCAGGCTCATGGCAAGGCCGCCGATCATGGGCGATAGCAGCAGATGCAGCGACGGATACAGCACCCCGGCGGCAATGGGGATACCCAGTGTGTTATAGCAGAACGCCCAGAACAGATTCTGGTGGATATTGCGGATGGTCAACCGGCTCAGCCGGACGGCGCGGCTGACGTCCATGGGATCGCTGCGCATGAGCACCACGTCCGCCGCGTCAATGGCAATGTCGCTGCCGTTTCCGATGGCGCAGCCCACGTCGGCCTGCACCAGCGCCGGGGCGTCGTTAATGCCGTCGCCCACCATCATGACCGTGGCGCCCTGCGCCTGATAGCGCTGCACCACCGCCGCTTTTTCCGTGGGAAGCACCTGCGCTACCACCTCGTCCACCCCGGCACGGGCGCCGATGTCCTCGGCGGCGGCGCGGTGGTCGCCGGTCAGCAGCACGGTTTTGATCTTCATTTCTTTTAAGGCCGCCACCGCCTGTGCGGCGTTGTCCCGTATGCGGTCGGCTACGGCCAGAAGTCCCAGCACCTGCCCGTTGCGGGCAAAGAGCAGAACCGTCTTTCCCTGCTTTTGCAGCGCAGATAGCTCCTGCGTCAGCCGGGACGTGTCGATCTGATTCTCCCGCATAAAGGCTTCATTGCCCCCCAGCAGCGCATCGCCCTCCGGGGTACTGCCCCGGATGCCCCTGCCGGGGACGTTTTCCAGCGCCTGCACCGGAGAAGCGCTCACGCCCCTGTCCGTGGCAGCGCTGCAGATGGCAGCCGCCACCGGGTGATCCGACAGAGCCTCCAGCGCATAGGCTGCCTGAAACAGCGCCGTCTCGTCGTCTGCGGCCACGTCCGTCACCTGCGGCTTTCCCTCAGTCAAGGTGCCGGTTTTGTCAAAGATCACCACGGAAGTCTTGTGGGCGATCTCCAGCGCCTCGCCGCTGCGGATCAGGATTCCCTGAGACGCGCCCTTTCCCGTGCCCACAATAATGGCCGTAGGTGTTGCCAGACCCATGGCGCAGGGGCAGGCAATGACCAGCACGCAGGTGAAGATCTTCACCGCAAAGCCCAGCTCTGCGCCGGCAAGCAGCCAGATCACTGCCGCCAGTACCGCCACAGCCAGCACCGCCGGCACAAATACACCGGCCACCTTGTCAACCGCCTTGGCGATGGGCGCTTTTTTGCCCTGGGCGTCCTCCACAAAGCGAATAATTTGGGACAGGGTAGTGTCCTCTCCCGTGCGGGTGACCTGCACATACAAAGCGCCGCTGACCGAAACGCTGCCGCCGATGACCTCGCTGCCCGGCGCCTTGTCCACGGGCAAACTCTCGCCGGTGAGCATGGATTCGTCGGCACTGCCGGTTCCCCGGATCACCGTGCCGTCCAGCGGAATACGGGCGCCGGGCTTTACCAGCACCGTGTCCCCGGCCTTCAGTTTCTGTGTGGGCACCTCCCACTGGCCGTTTTCATCCACCAGAATCGCCGTATCCGGCGTCAGCTTCAGCAGCCTTGTGATGGCGTCCCGGGTCTTCTCCTGGCTTCTCTGCTCCAGATACTTACCTACGGAGATCAGCGCCACCACCACGGCAGCGGATTCATAGTACAGATTGTGGACGTTGTGGGGATCGTCCGCAAGGAGAAAGGTCATGACCAGACTGTACAGCACAGAAGCCGACGCGCTCAGCGCCACAAGCGTATCCATATTGGGCGTCCCATGGAACAGGGAGCGAAAACCGCTGATAAAATAGCGCCGCCCCAGCACCAGCACCGGCGCCGCCAGTAAAAGCTGCAGCAGCGCGTAGTTGTACGGATGGGTGTCCATGGAAATAATGTCCGGCATGGGCAGGGACGGAAACAGCATGGTTCCCATAGACACAAACAGCAGCGCCGCCGCAAAACATAAAGAGACGATAAGGGAGGCTTTTTGTCCGATCTGTCCCTCTTTTTCCCGCGCAGACGGGGTACTTTCCTCCTGCTTTATGTGGCGGCTGGCGGTAAATCCCGCTTTTTCGATTTTTTCCACGATTCTTTCCGGCGAACACTGATTTTCGTCGTAGCAGATGGTCAGCCGGTTCATGGGCAGATTCACCTCACTGGTCTGCACACCCGGCAGCTTCCGCGTCACCCGTTCGATGGCGCTGGAACAGGCAGCACAGTGCATCCCGCCGATGTCGTAAACCTCCTGCCGCATATTCCGTCTCCTCCTCTCGGTCTGCGCCTGCAAACCGCAGCGCTCCAGTATTGTCTTATCGCGGCCCCATTATATACCCCCACGGGGTATTTGTCAAGGGCTTTCCATGTTCTAGTATCCCAGATTTTGCACAAAAAACACAGCCCCGGCAAAACGGGAACGCCCGCTTGCCGAAGCTGTGTAGTTTTTAATCCTCTGCCGCGTCTCTGGCCGCCTCAAATTCACCGAAGGAGACGTCCAGAATCTCATAATTGTCCCGGTTGGGGCCGTCAAAATGCCACCATTCCAGACCGGAGACCGTAAAACCGGCGTCGGTCATAATGGAGATCAGCAGCTCCCGGTTGTCTATCTGGGTCTGGGTCGCGCCGCCGTAATCCCGGTGAGCTGCCGGGGAAAAATCGTCGAAATCCGTGGGCATATCCAGATTGTTGCCCCATGGGTCGCACAGGGTAACGTCTACGGTAATGCCCCGGGCGTGCATGGAATAGGGCGACGGCCCCGGCACATAGGCCTGCAGCTCCGGCGGCGCACTGTCCGACAGCGCCTGCTGTACGGAGATGGGACGGTAGGCGTCCCAGATCTTGATGCGGTAGCCGTAAGCCTTGGCCGCGTCGTTGGCGCGGATGAGCATGGGCAGAATGTCCTTCTGCACCAGACACAAAGTGCGGTCATAATGCGCCACCCCGGTAAAGTTGTCCTCGGTGGCATATTTCTGATCGAGGAAAAAGCTGTCGTCCACGGAAAACAGGTCTACCAGACCGCAGTAGGAAAAGGCGTCCTCCGGGGAGGACAGCGCCGCCTGCGTCATCTCCGGTGCGGTTTCCGGTGGGCGCGTGGTTTCTTCGGCAGACGTAAGTTCCTCCGTCTGTGTCGCCTCCCCAACGGTCTGTCGGGTGGCGGAAATGGTCTGGCGCTCCACGGACTGCTGCGCATACAGTGCAGGACTGATTGCACAGCCCGCCAGAAGCAGCAGCGACAAACCCACGGAAACGATGGCCGGTTTATGCTTCATGACGCTTTACAAAATTCCAGGCCGAGCGGCACATCTCTTCCATATCCAGCTCTGTCTGCCAGCCCAGCAGGCGCTTTGCCTTGGAGCAGTCCGCCCAGACCTCAGGCAAATCGCCGTCTCTGCGCGGCCCCATCACATAGGGCACCCGCACTCCCGTGGCATTCTGGAAAGCGCGTACCAGTTCCAGCACGGAGACGCTTTTCCCTGTGCCAAGATTGATGGCCTCCACCCCCGGATGCGTCCCGGCATAGTCCAGCGCCCGCAGATGGCCTTTGGCCAGATCCACCACATGGAGGTAATCCCGCAGACAGGTGCCGTCAGGCGTGGGATAGTCATTGCCGAAGATGGTGAGTTTTTCCAACTGTCCCGCCGCCACGCGGCAGACATAGGGCATGAGGTTGTTGGGAATCCCATTGGGGTCGTCTCCCAACAGGCCGGAGGCGTGGCCGCCGATGGGGTTAAAATACCGCAGCAGAATCACGGAGGCGTCCGGATGCACGGCGGCGTAGTCGGTCAAGATGCGTTCGTTCATGACCTTTGTCCAGCCGTAGGGGCTGGAGGAGGACAGCGCCGGCATGGTCTCCACATAGGGCACGGGATTGTTCATGCCGTACACCGTGGCTGAGGAGGAGAAAACCAGCCGCCGGCAGCCGAAGCGCTCCATGGCCTCCAGCAGGCACAGGGTGGAATCCAGATTGTTGCGGTAATATTGCAGGGGCTTGCGGCAGCTCTCCCCCACCGCCTTAAAGCCCGCAAAGTGGATGACGGCGTCAATGGTATGCCGACTGAAAATCCGCTCCAGTTCTTTCGGGTCGGCGCAGCTTGCGTGGTAAAACGCAGGGCGCCTGCCCGTGATCTTTTCAATGCGGTCAATCACATCGGCTCTGGCGTTGGACAGATTGTCCACGATCACCACATCATACCCGGCCTGCAAAAGCTCCACCGCTGTGTGGCTGCCGATGTATCCTGCACCGCCTGTCACCAAAATACTCATATTTCCTCCCAACCCGCTCGTTAAAAATGTGTATGCTCTATCTTTTTCTTGCACTACGGCCACTTCGCCGTGTCGATCTCTGCGCCCCGCAAATGCAGGACAACGGCGGCATCAGCCGCCTATTCTTCGTTTTGGACTTCTTCTGTGGGTATGCCATCACAGACCGGGTACTGCTCCCTGTTCCAGTCGTAGCCCGACATGTCCGCGTCCAGCCGCAGCTCCGCGTCGTGGGCGTCGGCCAGAACGCACCGGAAAATATCCACATGATACCAGACGCCGGAAACCTTGACCTGGCACCAGTCATAGGCCGCACCGTCTTTTTCGCCCTCAACCATATGGCTCTCCAGCCCGGCCGTTCTGCACAGATAGGCGAACACGGCACTGAAGCACGCACTGTCGGCCACGCCCTCGCACAGCAGGCTGTACACTGTGGCCTGCTCATCCTGCTCATAGGTAAAGCGTCCTGCCAGATAGGTGTAGAGCATGGACAGTCTGGACGCTTCGTCCGAGCCGTAGTGGGCGTAGTTGGCGGCAGAGTTGAGGATGCCCGTGACCTCGCTCAGACGGGCGCGCAGCTCCTCTCTGGTGTGTTCATAGCCAAAATGAAACTCCACCACACGCACATTGCCGCTTTCGGGATAGATGGACACGGACACCTGGGGCTTTTCAATGACCGCCTCCGGGTGCGCCAGACAGTAGTCATGGATGGTCTTTTCAAAGTCCTCATCGGCATAGCCGGAGATCCGCAGGGTCACAGAGGGGTCGAAGCGCTGGAGCGCCGCGAAAATCAGCTCGTCCGCCCGGGCGTTGCCCCGCACCGACTCGATGGCTTCGATCTCACTGGCAGAGCGGCGATACACCGCGTCCACGCTCACCAGCCAGCCGCTGTCCGTCTCCTCCTTTTCAAAGGTCATATAGTCGATGGCATAGGCGCCCACCGGGTCGGAGGTGGTCAGGTATTCCACAGCGCGCCGCAGATCCTCGCCGGGCGTGCCCTCGTAATGTTCCATCAAAAATTCGCCGTGCTCCACGCCCTCAGTCACAAAGGACAGGAGAATAGCCTTCATGCCAAAGTAATTCTCCGCCACAGGAAGGGCGTTCTGGGGTTCTGCGGTGGATTCCGTCTCCTGCTGTGCCTGGAAGGGATCGTTATGCTCGGAAACGGACAGGTATTCGTCCCCCTGCCAGGCGGCACAGGCGCACAGCAGACACAGTGCGGCCATGCCCAGCGCCAGCACACGGATCTTTTTCACAGCCGCACCTCCTTTGCTTACAGCGATTTATCCGAATATCGCTTGAAGCCGTCGCCCAGCACCTGGTGGGCTTCGCAGACAATGATGAACGCGTTTTTGTCGATCTCGTTGACCGTGGACTTCATGTCCTCCAACTGCTGGCGCTTGACGGCGCTGAGCAGCACATATTTGTCGCTTCGCTTAAAATACCCCTGCGCCTTGAGCATGGTCACGCCTCTGCACAGCTTTTCGTCAATGGCCTTGGCAATTTCCTCGTACTTGTCGGAGATGACAATGACCGCCTTGGAATAATCAAAGCGGTAGACCACCGCATCGATGGTGATGGAGGAGACGTACAGGGTCACGGCGCTGTAAAGGGTATTGGTATAGTCCCGGTATACCAGACCGGTGAGCAAAATGACCACAATATCCACAGACAGGGTCAGCTTGCCGATGGGAAAGTTGCGGAATTTCAGCTTCAAAAGCCGCGCTGCAATGTCGGAGCCGCCTGTGGACGCGCCCGCCACAAAGGCGATGCCCAGCGCGACGCCAATGACGACGCCGCCGAAAATGGCGTAGAGCAGTTTGTCGCCGTTGTTGACAAAAATGGTTTCCAACGGCAGAAAGAGCTGCATAAATGCGGAAGATAAAACGGTCCCCAGAAGCGATCCTACAAAGAACCGCCTGCCGATGGCCTTAAAGCCCACCAGAAACAGGGGGATATTGAGCAGCAGCGACACCACCGCAATGGTGCCGAAGCCAAACAGCGTGTCCCTGCCGATCAGCTCCTTTATAATCATGGCCATACCGGACACGCCGCCGCAGTTAATGTCCCCCGGCTCCAGAAACAGGTCGAAGCCCAAGCCGAACAGGATCGTCGCCACGGTGATCTCCAGCAGCCATTTCACCTCTTTGAGCACTCTTTCCTTCGTCAAGCCAATCCCTCCGAATCATACGTTATCAGATTCCGCCGCAGCACCGGCACGGCGGTCTTATGCAATGTTTCAAAATCAGACATCCAGAGAAATCTGTTTTTCTTCCAGATCCTCATCCTTCAGCAGCGCGCCCGCCGCCGGCAAAGACCGGGTGCGGTATCTGCTCTCGTTGACAATGGCCGTATCCTGCAGCAGCACGGCTTTTCGCACCACGGATTTTCGCTTAAGGCTCATCACGGCCACGCCCTGAGAGGCGCGGGTGGTCTTGGGCGTCAACTGCGCGGTGCTGAAAATCAGCGCCCTGCCCTCGGTGGAATACAAGGCCACCTGCGTCTCCTGCTGCAGCAGGAGGATGCCCTTGACCGGGCTCTTGTCCGAATAGGCGCCGGTGAGCTTCTTCCGGTTGGACTTGGTATTATAGGCGCTCAGATCGATCTTTGCCACCTTGCCGTTTTCGTAGGCGAACAGGACAAAGCCCTGATAATCGCCGGGCAGGCAGACCTGCAGCACCGTCTCACCCTCCTCCATTTTCAGCTTCTGGGGCAGATAGTCCCCAAGCTGGGAGGCCTTGCCGTCCTCAAACTCACTGCACCGGGTCTTATAGACCTGGCACCGGTTGGTGAATACCAGCAGCTCCGACTTGTTGGTAGCCTGCTGGGAGAAGCACAGGCTGTCTCCCTCTTTGAATTTCTGCTCTCCGGACATTCGCAGAGACTGGGGTGTGATCTTCTTGAAATAGCCCTCCTGGGACACAAAGACTGTCACCGGGTAATCCGGCTCGTCATCCGGCTCCTCCTGCAGGATGGTCTCATGATCATAGATCATGCCGGTTTTGCGCTCACAGCCGTATTTCTCCGCCACGGTCTGAAGCTCTTTGACGATCAGCGCCCGGATGCGGTTGTCACTGTTGAGGGTCTTTTCCAGTTCGTCAATCTCTTTTTCCAGTGCGTCCGTCTCGTCCAGCCGCTTGAGAATATATTCCTTGTTAATGTTGCGCAGCTTGATTTCGGCCACGAAATTGGCCTGAATCTCATCGATGCCGAAGCCGATCATCAGATTGGGGATGACCTCCGCGTCGGACTCCGTTTCCCGGATAATGCGGATGGCCTTGTCAATGTCCAGCAGAATCCTGCCCAAACCTTTCAGCAGGTGCAGCTTGTCTTTTTTCTTCTGAAGCTGGAAATAGACGCGCCTGCGTACACACTGGGTGCGCCACGCCGTCCACTCCTCGATGATCTCCCGCACGCCCAGCACCCGGGGCATCCCGGCGATGAGCAGATTGAAATTGCAGGGGAAGCTGTCCTGCAGGGGCGTAAGACGGAACAGCTTCTGCATCAGCTTTTCCGGGTCTGCGCCGCGCTTAAGGTCGATGGTGAGCTTCAGACCGGACAGATCGGTCTCGTCGCGCATATCGTTGATTTCCCGAATCTTTCCCGCCTTGATCAGTTCCGCCACCTTGTCAATGACCGCCTCGGTGGAAGCCGTATAGGGCAGCTCATAGATCTCAATGAGGTTGCCCTCTTTCAAATAGCGCCAGCGCGCCCGCACCTTAAAGGAACCGCGCCCCGTCTTATAGATTTCCATCATTTCCAGCGGATCATACAGAATCTCGCCGCCGGTGGGGAAATCCGGCGCAGGCAGGGTCTGGAGCAGATCGCAGTCCGGGTCGCGGATCCACGCGATGGCGGTATTGCATACCTCACGCAGATTAAAGCCGCAGATATTGCTGGCCATGCCTACGGCAATGCCCGTGTTGTTGGACACCAGCACATTGGGATAGGTGGTGGGCAGCAGCGTCGGTTCTTTCAGCGTGCCGTCATAGTTGTCCACCATGTCCACCGTGTCCAGATCAATGTCCCGGAACAACTCGGCGCAGATGGCGTCCAGCTTGGCCTCCGTGTACCGGGGCGCGGCATAGGCCATGTCCCGGGAATAAACCTTGCCGAAGTTGCCCTTGGAGTCCACAAAGGGATGCAGCAGCGCACCGTTGCCTCTGGACAGACGCACCATGGTCTCGTAAATGGCGGCGTCGCCATGGGGATTCAGCTTCATGGTCTGCCCCACAATGTTGGCAGACTTTGTGCGCGCGCCCGTGAGCAGTCCCATTTTGTACATGGTATACAGCAGCTTCCGGTGAGAGGGCTTAAAGCCGTCGATCTCCGGAATGGCGCGAGAGACGATCACGCTCATGGCGTAGGGCATATAGTTCAGCTCCAGTGTGTCGCAGATGGCCTGCTCCACCACCTCGGCGTGCAGTCCCTCCACATTGGGATCCTGAACCTTTTTTACCGTTTCTTCCGTTTTTTTCTTCTTAGCCATATTTCACTCAACTACTTTGTTCCCATACCCGGTCGGGCACGGATGATTTTTAAGAAACCTGTTTTGAGTCTGTCCTCCAGCCAGCCGCAAAGCCGGGAGATCCGGCACAGGCGGAACGCCAGACAACGCAGCCAGTCCAGACCGGAACACACCAGATAGATGGCCAGCGCGCAGCCCAGCAGCGCCGGAAGCATCTGCCAGAGGGGCAGGCCGGTCAGAAATCGGAACCGTCCTTCCAGCCAGACCCAGCAGGTATTGTGTACATGGATGAGGTACACACCGAAGCTCAGGGGCGCGAAGAAGCGAATCACATTTCTGACGCCTTTGCTCCGACAGGGCAGTCGGGAAAACAGCACCAGCAGGCACACGCCGTTGACCAGTTGCAGAGGATTGACATAGTTCGCCAGTTGAATGCTTCCCAGTGCCGTCCAGCCGGCAAGCCGGTGCAGATCATCTAACCCCAAGCTGACGGCCAGAGACGCCGCCAAAGCCAGCCACAGCCAGCGGGACTTCACGCCCGACAGCAGGTTTTCCTTGCGGATACAGGCACCGATGATGTACAGCACCAGCAGCCAAAGGGCGGAATAGCCGCTTTTTATACCAAAGGGGTCACCAACAACACAATACCCCCAAATAGACGCCACGGAAAAGGTCAGCACACTGCCCCACAGCACCGCCAGCGTCTGGGTACGATTCATGGAGGACAGTCCGCGGTTGACCAGAGGGCTGAGGACAAGGGCGCCCACATAAGCGGAAAAATACCAGAATTCCCGCTGGGAAATGGGCATCAACGCCCGCAGCCAGACCTGGCCGGTGGTATCTTTTGGGCAGACCAGCACACCCACGATGCACAGTGCCAGTCCCGTAATCAGGATCTGGAACCACAGCTCCAACAGCCGCCGGAGCTTGAAGCGGCTGTTGAACATCACATACCCGGAGATCAGGCCGAAAAGATTCACCGCTCCGGCGCATAAGATCCGCAGGGGAAACGTAATCTGGTAGGCCGGTGTGCTTGCACGCAGTGCTTCCGCCGCACCGCCCCGGTTGAAAATATGCAGCACTACGACCATGAACATGGCCACGCAGCGCAGAAAATCAATGCCGTAACTGCGCTCTTGTCCCGTGCGTGGCGGCAGCGCCGCGGCCACAGGCGCGGTCTGATTCATTGTCTTTTCTCCTTTAGGAAATATCCGCCAAATCCAAATATTTATAGCCGTTGTCGGCAATATAGTCCTTTCGTGCCTGCAGGTTATCCCCCAGCAGCATATCAAAGTAAACCGCCGTGCGCTCCGCGTCTTCGGGCATCACCTTGATCAGGCGGCGGGTCGCCGGGTTCATGGTGGTCATCCACATCATCTCCGGCTCGTTTTCGCCCAGTCCCTTGGAGCGCTGGAGGGTCACCTTTTTGCCCTCCAGAGACTTGAGGATGTCTGTCTTTTCCTGCTCATTATAGGCAAACCAGGTCTTTTCCTTACAGGTGATCTCAAACAGCGGCGACTCGGCAATGTAGACGAAGCCCTCCCGGATGAGGGTCGGCACCAGCCGATAGAGCATGGTCAGAATCAGGGTGCGGATCTGATAGCCGTCCACGTCGGCGTCCGTGCAAATAATGATCTTGCTCCAGCGCAGGTTGGCCAGATCAAATTCCGTCAGATCCTTGACCCGCTTGTCCTTGACCTCAATGCCGCAGCCGATGACCCGCAGCAGATCGGTAATGATCTCACTTTTGAAAATCTTTCCGTAATCCGCCTTGAGGCAGTTGAGAATTTTGCCGCGCACAGGCATGATGCCCTGGAAATCCGCGTCTCTGCCCAGCTTGACGGAACCGAGGGCGGAATCGCCCTCTACAATATACAGCTCTCTGCGGCCGGGATCCTTGCTGCGGCAGTCCACAAACTTCTGCACCCGGTTGGCAATGTCCAGATTGCCGGAGAGCTTTTTCTTGATGGACAGGCGCGCCTTTTCCGCTGTCTCCCGGCTGCGCTTGTTGATAAGCACCTGATCGGCGATGCGGTCGGCCTCCTGCTTGTTTTCAATGAAGTAGACCTGCAGGCGGCTGCGGAAAAACTCCGTCATGGCCTCCTGAATGAATTTGTTGGTAATGGCCTTCTTGGTCTGGTTCTCATAGGAGGTCTGGGTGGAGAAGCAGTTGGTCACCAGCACCAGACAGTCCGCCACATCCTGAAACGTGATCTTGGACTCATTTTTGGCGTATTTGTTGGTCTGCTTAAGGTAGGCGTCAATGGCATAGACAAAGGCATTGCGCACGGCCTTTTCCGGTGCACCGCCGTATTCCAGCCAGGAGGAGTTGTGGTAGTATTCGATATGATTGACGGTCTTGGAGAAGCAGACGGCGGCGGAAATCTTCACCTTGTATTCCGGCTTGTCCTCCCGATCCCGTCCCTTGCGTTCCGCCTCCCAGAACTGGGGCATGGTAAACGCCCCGTCGTCGGCGGCGGTCAGCTCCTTGATATAGTCCACAATGCCGTTTTCATAGCGGAACTCTGTCACGTCGAACTTGCTGCCGTTCTGGTTGCGCAGACGGAAGGTCACGCCGGCGTTGACCACGGCCTGTCGCTTGAGCACGTCCATATAGTATTCCAGCGGAATGTTGATGTCCGTAAAGACCTCCAGATCGGGCTTCCAGCGGAAGCAGGAGCCGGTCTTTTTGCGCTCGGCGGGTTCCTTTTCCATCTTCCCGCAGATCTCGCCCTTTTTGAAATGGAGGGTGTAGCGGAAGCCGTCTCTGTGAATCAGGGCGTCAAAGTATTCCGAGGCATACTGGGTGGCGCAGGTGCCAAGGCCGTTCAGACCCAGACTGTATTCGTAGTTGTCGCCGCTGTTATTGTTGTACTTGCCGCCGGCGTACAGCTCGCAGAATACCAGCTCCCAGTTATAGCGCTGCTCTTTCTCGTTCCAGTCCACAGGGCAGCCCCGGCCAAAGTCCTCCACCTCAATGGAGTGGTCGGCATAGCGGGTGACAATGATCAGATCGCCGTATTTTTCCCGCGCCTCGTCGATGGCGTTGGACAGGATCTCAAAAAAAGCGTGCTCGCATCCGTCCAGCCCGTCCGAGCCAAAAATCACGCCGGGGCGTTTGCGCACCCGCTCCGCACCTTTCAGCGCGGAAATACTTTCGTTTCCGTAGTCCTGTTTTTTCTTCATAGCTTCCCTCACGACATTTTGCGACGAATATGGCATAACAACCCATTATGTTGTGTTAACTATACCGCAACCCCCGCAAAAAGTCAAGACTCGCGGCTGTTTTTGGCAAAATCCAAACAAATGACACGCCGCAGTTGCATAGGGTGTAAAAATATAGTAAACTATATGCGTACAAATCCGTCGGCGCACTGCGCTGTATGCGCCGCCATGGCTGACATGGCAGGCATCACTATCGGGAAAGGGAGAGACGCAGAATGAAGCGCATTTTAACCATCGGCACCGGAGGCACCATTGCCTCGGAATTGGCGGCTGACGGCCTGACGCCGGAGCTGGACGCCGCACAGCTTCTGCGCTTTGTGCCCCAGGTCAACCGGCTGTGTCAGGTGGAATGTATTCAGCCCTTCAGCATCGACAGCACCAATATGTCTCCGGCGCACTGGCTGCAACTGGCCGACTGTATTCACCGGCACTACGACGAGTTTGACGGCTTTGTCATCACCCACGGCACCGATACCATGGCCTATACTGCCGCGGCTTTGTCCTATCTGATTCAAAACAGCCCCAAGCCCATCGTTCTCACCGGCGCACAAAAGCCCATCGTGTCGGACAACACAGACTCCAAAATCAACCTCATGGACAGCTTTCTGTGCGCCTGTTCCGCCTTGAGCGGGGTCATGATCGTCTTTAACGGAAAGGTCATTCTGGGCACCCGCGCCCAAAAGACCCGCTCCAAGAGCTTCAAGGCCTTTTCCAGCATCAACTACCCGGATCTGGCCTATGTGCAGGACGGTACTCTCATCCCCTTTATCCGGCCTCAGCACACAGGCGCGCCCGTGTTTTATGACCGGTTGGATGCAAAAGTGTCTCTGCTCAAGCTCATCCCCGGCACGGACAGCGCTCTGCTGGACTACCTGCTCTCCCGCAGCGACGGGCTGATCATCGAAAGCTACGGTGTGGGCGGCCTGCCCACCGCCCGGGGTTCCGGCTTTTACGACATTCTGGAGGCCGGCATCCGCGCCGGAAAGGCCATTGTGCTGACCACCCAGGTACAAAATGAGGGCAGCAATCTGTCCGTCTACCGGGTGGGACACCGGCTCAAGCGGGATCTGGGTGTGCTGGAGGCCTACGACATGACCACCGAGGCCGTGGTAGCCAAGCTCATGTGGGTACTGGCGCAGTCCCGGCAGCCCGACGAGGTGCGCCGCCTGTTTTACACACCGGTGGCCAACGACCTGCTGTTCCCTCTGTCAGATGCCTGAACAAAACTGCGGCTGAAGTGCTTCAGCCGCAGTTTTTTCGTTTTTTGTTACGCCTGCCGGGTTTCCGGTTTTTCCTTCACCGGGCGGAATACAAAATAGCGCTGCCCCACATAGTTGATGACACAGTAGGTAAAGGTGCAGGCCAGCAGCACCAGATTTTCCCGGAACAGGCCGTAGGCCATCTGAGGCTTGAGCAGGCCGAACAGCCACTGCACAATCCCGTCAAAGAACGGCAGAACAATGAGCAGCTCAAAGACCTTTTTCAGCAGCACCTTTGCCGTCACATAGCACACGGCAATGGAGCATACGAACAGCAGCGGCCAATACCGGGAAATGTGAAGTCCCCGGAAGGTCACAAAGCGATTGAGGATAAAGGAAATGGAAGTCTGCAGCGTAAACGAGATAATCAGACACGGCGTGTCGCCCAGCCGCACCACGTTTTTGAAAAACAGCATAATGACGCTGCAAAAGCCGTAATTCAAAATGCCCAGCCCCACATAGAGCCAGAAGGTCTTGTCCAGAATTTTCTTCATAGTCTTCTCCAGATTTCTGTTTTTGTCTGTCAGTCTGTAAAGTACAGATCCAGATCCACAACTGTGGAAATGCCGGGCACCGTGCCGGAACCGGTATACTGCCAGAATTTCACGTCATAGTAAAAAGAGGGGTAGTCGTCATATTCCGCCAGCCAGAAAGCATAGTCCCGCAGCTCGTGCAGCTCCATGACGGAATAGCCGTAGATTTGATTGAAATAAACGCCCGCATCATAGCCCGCCTGCGTGATATGCTTACAGAACGCCTGGGAAAAGTCCGATATGTCCTGGGGCGTAACGTCGGCGGTACGCTCGGCACCCTCGATCTGCTCCCAGTCAAAAAAGATGGGATAGGCAAGATCGTAACCAGCCACGGCCTCCAGCACAAACTCCGCCTCCTCCACGGCCTCATCCTCCGAGGTGGCCTGAGAAAAGAAGTAGACCCCCACATCCAGTCCGGCCGCCAGCGCCCCCTCGATATTCTGGGCAAAGCGTTCATCGGCGTTGATCTGCCCGGAGCCGTAGCCCCGGTAGCCCACCTGAATGACGGCAAAGGAGATTCCCGACGCCTTGACCGACGCCCAGTCGATCTGCCCCTGATGGGAGGACACATCCACTCCCTGCAGCGCGCCGGGGTAAGTAATGCGTCCGTCCTGCTGAGAAAAGGCCTCGGCGCTTCGCGCATTGGTGGGCAAAGGATCCTGGACAGACTGTTGGCTGTCGGAAGTCCAGAAGACGCCGCTTCTAAGGCTGCAGCTCTTGACCGCAAACACAACGGCGCACAGCAGCAGCACCAGACAGCAAATCAGTCCGGCGGTGTTTTTTCCGGGCGCTTTTTTCTTTTTCTTTGCAGCCATGGCCATAAACCTCCCATTATTGTCACAGTATATCACAGAATCTCTCTTTCGCCAACTAAAATTTTTGCCCCCTTGACATACTATAGTACAATAGTAGCGAAGGAGGGATTGCCATGTCTGAGCCGAAGCCGCCGGAAAGTCTGGAAGAACAGCTTCAATACAAGCGTAAGGTGCAGGCCGTGCTGCGAAGAAACAAGATTCTGCGCTGGGTGATCCCCATTGGCGTGAGCCTGATTCTGCTGGCCGTGCTGTTTATCTGCCTGCACCGCCATTATGTCCGCACCCATCCCGAGGCCGTCGACACGACCCCCAAAACCGCCACCATCGCGGCGGTGGGAGACATTTCCCTGTCCTCTCAGCAGCTCAGGGATTTTACTTCCGGCAACGGCATCTGCGATTATTCCGCCTGCTTTGAACAGGTCATGCAGACCATTTCCTCGGCGGACCTGGCCGTAGGCAATCTGGAGGGTAACGTATGTGACGGCAGCGCTGACCCGGACGGTTTCCGCTACCCCGAATCCTTTTTGCAGGCGCTGGCAGACTGCGGTTTTGACATTTTGCAGACCGCCAATTCCCGCAGCATCCAAAACGGCATTTCCGGCCTGCAGTCCACCAAAAAATATATCGAAGCCAACGGCATGGCCGCCCTTGGCACCTACGTCTCCGCCGAGGAAAAGGAAGCCGGCGGCGTGGTGGTAAAAGAGGTCAACGGCATCCGCTTCGCTTTCCTTGGCTTTACCAAGGGGCTGAGCAATATGCGCCTGCCGGAAGCCGACGAGTACTGCGTGGATCTGCTCTACACAGACTACGATACCACCTATTCCGACATGGACGAGGACGCCATCGTATCCAGAATCAATGCTGCCAAGGACGCTCAGCCCGACGTGATCATCGCCATGCTCCACTGGGGCAGCGAAAACGACGCCGAGGTCACCGACTCCCAAAAGGCCATTGCTGAACTCCTGTTTGAAAACGATGTGGACGTGATCATCGGCTCCCACTCCCACATCGTGGGCCCCATGGAAAAACAGACGGCCAGCACGCTGCTGGGCGCCTCCAACGATGTGTTCGTGGCCTACAGCCTGGGTGATTTTCTGACGACCTCCGCGGAGTCGCGTTCCATGTACGGCTGCATTCTCAACCTGACCTTTACCAAGAACGGCGGCAAAACCCGCCTCACCGACGTGACCTATACGCCCACCTATACGGGTGCGCCGTCTGCGGAGCTGGGCATCAGCCACTACAGAATCTACGATTCCCTTAACGCCATTTCCCTGTACAACAGCAACTATTACGAGCGCATTCCCGAGGCGCTGTGCCAGCGCCTGCAGGAGACGGTGGATGCTCTGAAAGAACAGACCCAATCCGATTTTCAGATTCAAAAGTAAACAAAATGACGCGCTGCGGATTGCAGCGCGTCATGCTTTTATTTCCGTAACTTCCGGGGGCGTGTGGCTCAGCGCGCACAGGCTCCAGACCCATTCTCCGTCGGGCTGCGTGTAAAGATGCAGGCCTTGGCCGCCGGCCTGTAAGCACCCGTCCGCCAGCGGCATGACCGGGCAGGCAGCCAGTCCCGACAACCCCTCCCCGGTCAGCTTCAAATAGGCCTCTTTCCGCGTCCAGAGGGTGAAAAACGCCTCCGTCCGGCCGGCAGCGGCGGATAGCTCCGCCAATTCCGGCGGCCGCAGCACCCGCTGTTCCAGCCGCCGGTTGTAGACACGCAGGCGCTCCACGTCCGCTCCAACCGGGCGATCGCTGACGGCGCACAGAACCCGCCTACCGGAATGGGCAATGCTGAAATGAAGCGGCACATCCAAAAAGCAGGGCTTGCCCTGTGCCCGCCTGCATACGGGCGGCATGGGCTCCGGGGAAAACGCGCTCCAGGCCGTTTCCAGCAGCCTGCGACCGGCTTCGGTCTGGTCTTCCTCCGGCCGGATGTATGACAGATAGAGTTTCACCATGGTCGTTCCTCCCTGAGACCCCCGCCTTCGTTTCGGTTTCGGAACGGCAGGTTTTGTGCAGGGCTTAAAAAACGCCCGCAGAACTCTGCGGGCGTCCTTTGCTTTTCTGTTAAGATTAGCCGTTCTCTCTCATCTTTGCAAAGCACTCGCTGCAATAGACGGGTCTGTCGGACTTGGGCTCAAAGGGAACTCTTGCTTCCTTGCCGCAAGCGGCGCAGACCGCGGTGAAGTACTCTCTGGGGCCACGGGCGGCATTCTTGCGAGCGTCACGGCAAGCCTTGCAGCGCTGGGGCTCGTTCTGGAAGCCTCTCTCAGCATAGAACTCCTGCTCACCGGCGGTGAACACGAACTCCTTACCGCATTCTTTGCAAACTAAAGTCTTGTCTTCGTACATGGTTTATACCTCTCTTTTGCTTTTTGCCCTGACGAAAATGCCATCAAATTTTTGCTGGTCTAACACAGGGACATAAAATATTGCGAACGGCAGCGCCGTTATCGCCGGGAAAGAAGCTGTTCCGCCTTTTTTCGGATGCGCTGAACAGCGTTGTCCGCCGATTTTGCGGACTTGTGAAAGGAATCGGCAATTTCCTGATAGGAGTAGCCCTTGAGATAAAGCCCCAACACCTGCTTTTCAAAGGGGGAAAGCAGGTTTTCCAGTGCGTTTTGGAACTCTGCAAAGCTCTCCTTGCCGATACAGAATGCCTCAGGATCGGCCTCAGGAGCATCGTTGGTCATCCATTCAAAAGAGCAGGCATAAAGAGAAACCGAGTCGTTCAGGGGCGTGTGCTTTTGAGCGGCCGCCATGCGGACGACGGAAATCAATCTGTTTCGTATGCAAACTGCTGCAAAGGAAGAAAACGGGGTCTCGCTGTCCGGGTCGTACTGCCGGATGGCCGTAAGCAGGCCGATCATCCCCTCCTGTAAAAGATCCTCGTGGTCGCCGCCGACGAGGAAAAAGGGACGGGCACAGGCGCGGACAAGTCTGGCATAGCGGCTGATCAGCAGTTCCAGTGCGTCGTCGGAAACGGCGCTGTGCCGCAGAAGCTCAGAATCTGAAAGGTTGCAATCTAAAAAAGCCATAAATGTTTACCTTTTAGATATTATACCATCGAACCCCCGTCTGTCAACAGCAGATTCTTGATTTTTTCCCCAAGATTCCTATTTTTGTTGTATATTTACATTTTATACAGGGCAAAATTAGTCGCTTTCCACAAAATTCGCCCTTTCCATAACTGCCGTTACAACGGAAACGCCTGCTGGCCGGGGGCTTCCAACCCCAAATGTTCATAGGCCAGCGGGGTGGCGCACCGTCCCCGGGGCGTGCGGGTCAGAAAGCCGATCTGCATCAGATAGGGCTCGTACACATCCTCCAGGGTCACGGCCTCTTCCCCGATGGTGGCCGCCAGCGTCTCCAAGCCCACGGGGCCGCCGCCGTAATTGGTGATGACGGAGCGCAGCATCCTGCGGTCAATGGCATCCAGACCCAAAGCGTCCACCTCCAGCCGGTTCAGGGCATGGTCAGCAGCCTGCCGGGAGATGACGCCGTCGTTATAGATCTGGGCGAAGTCCCGCACCCGGCGGAGCATCCGGTTGGCGATACGCGGCGTCCCCCGGCTGCGGGAGGCGATCTCCTTAGCGCCGTCCGGGTCGATCTGCATGCCCAGCAGGGTGGCCGAACGGGTCACAATGCGCGCCAGCTCCTGGGTGGTGTACAGCTCCAGCCGCAGAGACACGCCAAACCGGTCACGCAGGGGCGAGGACAACTGCCCTGCCCGGGTGGTGGCGCCGATCAGGGTAAAGCGGGGCAGATCCAGCCGGATGGGGTTGGCCGAAGGCCCCTTGCCCACGATAATATCGATGGCATAGTCCTCCATGGCGGGATAGAGGATCTCCTCCACCGCCCGGTTCAGCCGGTGGATCTCGTCAATGAACAGAATATCGCCGGGATTCAGGTTGGTCAGCAGCGCCGCCAGATCTCCGGCCTTTTCAATGGCGGGGCCGGAGGTCACCCGGATATTAACGCCCATTTCGTTGGCAATGACCCCTGCAAGGGTGGTCTTGCCCAGCCCCGGAGGGCCGTAGAGCAGCACATGATCCAGCGGTTCTCCCCTGCGCTTTGCCGCCTCGATATAGACCGCCAGATTCTCCTTGGCCTTCTCCTGCCCCGTGTAGTCCGACAGGGTCCTGGGGCGCAGGGAAAACTCGTTTTCGTCCTGTGGCGTCAGAGCGCTGGTCACCAGAGGGGCGTCATAATTCTGTGAAAAATCAATACTCATGCCCGTTTCTCCTTATCGCAGCACCATGGCGCGCAGCGCATAGCGCACCAGTTCTTCCACGGACAGCTTGTCCGTGTCCGCGCCCTTGAGGGCGGCGGCAATCTCCGTCTGAGAGTAGCCCAGCTCCGCCAGGGCGGCTGTGGCAGTGGCCGTCTTGCCTCCCACCGGGGCAGACATGCCCGCGGGAGCGCTGACACCGGCGGAGACGTCCAGCTCGCCGCCCATTTTGTCCTTCAGCTCCAAAATGATTCGCTGCGCCAGCTTTTTGCCCACGCCGGGCGCCATGGTCATGGTCTTCTCATCGCCGGTCATTACCGCAAGGGTGAACTGATCCGGCGTAGTCACGGACAGGATCGCCAACGCCGCCTTGGGTCCCACGCCGGTGACGCCCAGCAGCAGCTCAAAGCAGCGCAGCTCCTCCCGGGAGCCGAAGCCGTAAATATCAAAGGCGTCCTCCCGGATATTGCAGTAGGTATACAGCCGGTGCTCCTCGCCCATGTGCAGCCGGGAAAGGGTATAGGCCGTGGTATGGCAGGCATAGCCCACGCCGCCGCAGTCCACCACCGCAAGATTGGCTTCCATCACCGTGATTTTTCCAGTCAGATAATAAAACATGGTCTACCTTCCCGTCTTTTTTGACTCCAGCCCGGCCAGCAGAGACGAAGTAGCTCTGGCGTGGCACAGGGCAATGGCAATGGCGTCGGCGGCGTCGTCCGGCTTGGCCACCCGCTCCATGTGAAGGATCCGCCGGGTCATCTCCATGACCTGACGTTTTTCCGCGTTGCCGTAGCCCACCACCGCCTGTTTGACCTGCATGGGCGTATATTCCGCCATTTCCACGCCGGACTTGGCGATGGCCAGCAGGATCACGCCCCGTCCGTGGGAAACGCCGATGCCCGTGGTGATATTGTGACCCCAGAACAGTTCCTCTACGGCGGCCACGTCGGGCTTGGTGGCCTCGATGAGCCGCATCATATCGTCATAGAGCATGACAAGGCGCTGCTCAAAGGGCAAGTCCTTGGGCGTGGTGATCTGGCCGTACTGCAGCAGCCGCATGGCGCCGCGCTGAGCGTGAAGCAGGCCGAAGCCCGTTGTGGCGTAGCCGGGGTCGATTCCCAGAATTCTCATGGCGTCAGGAATTGGCAATATAGTAATAGGATAGAATGACGCCGATGATTACCAGACAGGCCAGTACCAACGCCAGTACGCGCTGGAATTTGGGACGGGGCACCTCGGCGTCAGGCGTGCTGTTCTGCTGTTCCTCCTGCCGCTTTTTTTCCGCTTCTTTCATGCTCTCTTCCGCCGTTGCCTTTAACAGCTCGTGGTTCATTTCTTCACTCATAGATAACACCTCCATGGTATCATACCATACTTTTTTATAAATTGCACTTCTTTTTTCCCAATCCGCAAAAAAGCGCGGAGCCGGCTGGATCGTCGGCTCTGCGCTTTTGGCATTATGAAAAAATCCGTTCCAGCACAGCGGGCAGCTCTGTCAGAGAAGCAATGCGCCACTCGGCCTCAGGCGCCTGGCCAAAGCCGTAGGCCGCATGGACAAACACCGCTCCCGCCCGGGTGGCGGCCTGCCAGTCGCCCTGGGTGTCGCCCACATAGACGGCGCAGTCCAGCCCGTTGCGTTCCATTACAAGGCGGATGTTTTCCGCCTTTCCCATGCCTGTATTGACGGCGTTTTCCCTGTCGTCGAACAGCGGCCACATATGGTGAGCCGTCAGATAGGCCTCGATATAGCCCTGACCGCAGTTGCTGACAATGGACATATGGTACTGCTCCGCCAAGCGGCACAGCACCTGCCGCTCCTGGGGATACAGAATGCCGCCTCTTTCCGCCAGAAATTCGTTTTCCAGATCGCAGCAGCCGTACACGCGGGCGTTGCGCTCGGCCTCCGGCACATCGGGAAACACCAGCGCGGCGATCTGCTCCAGCGTTTTGCCGCAGTAGCCCCGCATCTGCTCTCTGGTAAAGCGCCGGTCAAAGCCGTGGCGCTCCATCCACGCGTTCCACGCATCACGAACGGGAGTGGACGAGTCCCACAGCGTCCCGTCCAGATCCCAGATGATCCCCCGCTTCACTTTTGCAGAAGCTGCTCCAGCGCAGCCAGTTTCAGGCAGGTGCAGAAGATCTCCATGGCGTCCTCCAGCTCCTGCACAGGCGGCAGACTGGGGGCAATGCGGATGTTGCTGTCCTGGGGATCCACCCCATAGGGATAGGTGGCACCGGCAGGCGTCATGACCACGCCGGCCTGCCCGCACAGCTCCAGCGTGCGCTTTGCCAGCCCCGGGCTGGTATAGACGCTGACGAAATAGCCGCCCTTGGGCTTGTTCCAGGTAGCGATGCCCAGAGAGCCCACCTGCTGCTGCAGTGTGTTGGTCACGCAGTCAAACTTGGGTTTCAGAATGGCGGCGTGACGGCGCATAAGCGTCAGGGTGTGATCTTTGTCCTGCAAATAGCGCACATGGCGAAGCTGGTTGACCTTGTCAAAGGAAATGGTCTGAACGGCCATCAGCTTTTTCAGCCAGGCCACATTGGTCTCACTGCAGGCCACCACGGAAACGCCCGCGCCGGGCATGGTGATCTTGGAGGTGGATGCAAATTCAAAGACCATATCTGCGTTGCCATGGTCGGCACACAGGGAAAGCATATCCCGGAAGGGCACAAACGCACCGTCAAATTCATGGACGCAATAGGCGTTATCCCACATGAGGGTAAAGTCCGGCGCGGCGGGCTTTAAGGCGGCGATGCGGTCAATGGTCTCGTCGGAATAAATAATCCCGTCGGGGTTGGAATACTTGGGTACACACCACATGCCCCGCACATCCGGATCCTGCACCAGCCGCTCTACCAGCTCCATATCCGGCCCCGTGGCCAGCATGGGGACGGTAATCATTTCCATGCCGAAGCTCTCGGAGATCTTGAAATGGCGGTCATAGCCGGGCGCCGGACACAACCATTTGATAGTCTTCTCCTGCGCCCAGGGGCGGACGCTGCCCACACGGCCGTGGGTATAGGCCTTGGCAATGGTGTCGTACATGAGCTGCAGGCTGGCGTTGCCGCCGACGATGCACTGCTCCGGGCGGCAGCCCAACAGCTCCGCAAACAGGCGCTTTGCCGCCGGAAGCCCCGTCAGCTCGCCGTAGTTGCGCACGTCGATGCCGTCGCACACGCAGTCCTCCGGTGTGGCCAGCACCCCCAGCAGATCGGACACCAAATCCAGTTGTTCCCTGCCGGGCTTTCCCCGCGCCATGTTGAGTTTCAGGCCTCTTGCCTGCAGGTCGCTGAAATTCTTCTGCATATAGCAGTATTCCCGTTTCAGCTCCTCCGGCCGCATTTTGGCATATGTACCCACAAGAATCTCCTCCTTGGTACGAACCGCTTTTGGATGATTATACAGCACTATTTGCCAAAATGCAACGCTTATCTTTGTATAAACTACCTAAACTATCAAACAAATCAGCCCATTTCCTCCCTCGTTCACGATTTTGGTCAGGGCGTCCTTGATCTTGAAGCGGGAATCCTCCGGCATTTTGGTCAGCTTGGTGTTCAGTCCCTCACTTACCAGTTCATACAGGGACTTTCCAAAGATATTGCTCTCCCAGAGCTTTTCCGTGTTTCCCTCATATTCACTGAGCAGATAGTTGAGCAAGTCCTCGCTCTGCTTTTCGTCGCCCACCATCGGGCTGAGCTCCGTGACGATGTCGGCCCGCATCATGTGGATGCTGGGCGCGCCGGCCTTGAGCCGCACGCCATAGCTGCCGCCTTTGTGGATAATCTCCGGCACATCCAGCGTCATCTCCTCCGGGGCGGGCATGACGATGCCGTAGCCCGTGG
>JAQYBZ010000016.1 GCA_029003235.1 Bacillota bacterium | reverse complement strand
CAGGTCTGTATGTCTACTGCCTGCTCCATGAGCTGATACACTGGCTTCTGATGCGGGGCTACAGCAGCACCCCCGCAAAATACGGCTTCTCCGGCCTGTATCCCGCAGTCTGGAGCGACGCCTGCTTTGACCGGCGCAGCTTTACCGTTCTCACCCTTGCCCCTGTGGCAGTGCTGGGGCTGGTACTGCTGGCGCTGCAATGGATCCTGCCCCGGCGGGATTTCTGGTATGTATATCTGATCCAGGTCATGAACCTCTCCGGCCTTGCCGGCGACTGCTATGTACTGCGCGCCGTGAAAAAGATGCCGGAGGACGTGCTGCTTTGCTGTCAGGGAAGCGAAGTGCGCGCTTACACAAGAAACACACAGGAGGAACAACCATGAATTACGCCGCCATCAAACCCGTGGACATTGCCAACGGCCCCGGCGTCCGGGTATCGCTGTTTGTGTCCGGCTGCACCCACCACTGCAAGGGCTGTTTTCAGCCGGAGACGTGGAATTTTGACTACGGCCAGCCCTTTACGCCCCAGACGCAGGAGGAGATTCTGGGCTATCTTGCTCCCGATTATGTGCAGGGACTGACCCTGCTGGGGGGAGAGCCTATGGAGCCCCAAAATCAGGCGGGGCTGCTGCCCCTGCTGCGCGCCGTCAAGACCCGCCTGCCGGAAAAGAGCATCTGGTGCTTTACAGGCTACACGCTGGACAAGGATATTCTGCCTGGAAAGCTGGGCGACCGGGCTGTGACGCAGGAGCTGCTGTCCTATCTGGACGTGCTGGTGGACGGCGAATTTGTGGAGGCACTGAAGAATCTGAGTCTGCGCTTTCGCGGCTCCTCCAATCAGCGCCTGATCGACGTACCCAAGACTTTGGCCGCCGGAGAGATCGTTCTCTGGCAGGACTGGCAGACAGAGAAAGGAAAGTAATATGCAGACCGTTCCCATCAAGAAGCTCCGGGAAAATGCCATCTTCCCCACCTATGCCACGGAATGTGCCGCAGGCGCAGATCTCTACGCCTGTCTGGACGCGCCGATGACCGTCGCTCCCCACCAGACCGTCATGATTCCCCTGGGCTACGCCATGGAACTGCCCGCCGGTTATGCCGGGCTGGTCTATGCCCGCAGCGGCCTGGCGGCAAAGCGGGATCTGGCGCCGGCCAACAAGGTGGGCGTCATTGACAGTGACTATCGGGGCGAGTGGTTCATCCCCATACACAACCACGGCGACAGCCCCCAGTGCATCTGTCACGGCGAGCGCATTGCCCAGCTCATTATCACCCCCTATCTCACCGCACAATTCGCCCCGGCGGAGGCTCTGTCCGACACCCAACGCGGCGTCGGCGGCTTCGGCTCCACGGGCATGAAATAAGAGGCCGCCATGTCCTATTTTCTTCCCATGAACAAGGCGGAAATGGCGCAGCACCACTGGCAGCAATGCGATTTTGTCTTCATCATCGGCGACGCCTATGTGGATCACCCGTCTTTCGCCCCCGCCATCATCAGCCGCGTGCTGGAGCGGGCGGGCTATAAAGTGGGCATCATCTCCCAGCCCGACTGGAAAAACAGCAAGTCCGTCACCGTGCTGGGCAAGCCCAAATATGCCTTTCTTGTGTGCGCCGGGAACATGGATTCCATGGTCAACCACTACTCCGTGTTCAAGCACCGGCGCAAGACCGACGCCTTTACCCCCGGCGGCGTCACGGGCAAGCGCCCGGACTACGCCACAGTGGTCTACTGCAACCTCATCCGTCAGGCCTATAAGGACGCAGTCATCCTGATCGGCGGTATTGAGGCCAGTCTGCGCAGGCTGGCACACTATGATTACTGGTCGGACAGGATCAAGCGCTCCGTTTTGCTGGACGCCCAGGCCGATCTGCTGCTGTACGGCATGGGTGAGCGCAGCGTGGTGGAGGTGGCGGACGCCCTGAAAAGCGGCCTGTCCATCCACGACGTCACCTTTGTGGACGGCACCGTCTACAAGGCCAAGTCCATGGACGATGTCTGCGACGCCGTGGTACTGCCCCCCTTTGAACAGGTGCGTGACAGCAAGCCCGCTTACGCCCGGAGCTTCTACATCCAATACTGCAACACCGACCCCTATCAGGCCAAACGGCTGGTGGAGCCTTATTCCGACCACGAATTTGTGGTGCAGAATCCGCCCCAGAAGCCCCTGACCACCCAGGAAATGGACGACATATACGATCTGCCCTATTTGTACGACTACCACCCCAGCTACAAAAAGCTGGGCGGCGTACCGGCCATTCAGGAAGTACGCTTCAGTCTCACCTCCTGCCGGGGCTGCTTCGGCGGGTGCAATTTCTGCGCCCTGACCTTCCATCAGGGACGCATTATTCAGGCACGGAGCCATGATTCCATTTTGAGGGAAGCCCGGCGCATGACCCGCGATCCCCAGTTCAAGGGGTATCTCCACGATGTGGGCGGCCCGACGGCCAACTTCCGCCGCCCGGCCTGCGATAAGCAGAAGACCCACGGCGCCTGTCCCACAAAGCAGTGTCTGTTCCCCGCTCCCTGCCGGAATCTGGTGGTGGATCACTCCGATTATCTGGCGCTTCTGCGCAAGCTCCGCGCCCTGCCCGGGGTGAAAAAAGTATTTATCCGCAGCGGCATCCGCTTTGACTACCTGCTGGCAGACAAGGACGACGCCTTTTTCCGGGAGCTGGTGGAGCACCACATTTCCGGCCAGCTTCGGGTGGCGCCGGAACACGTTTCCGACCGGGTGCTGTCCCTCATGGGCAAGCCGAAAAACAGCGTTTACAAGCGGTTTATGGAAAAATACCGGCGGCTCAACGAGCAGGCGCACCTTGACCAGTATGCCGTGCCCTACCTCATGTCCAGCCATCCTGGCTCCACTTTACAGGACGCCGTGGAACTGGCCGAGCACATCCGGGACATGGGCTATATGCCCGAACAGGTGCAGGATTTTTATCCCACCCCCTCCACCATCTCCACCGTCATGTACTACACGGGGCTGGATCCGCGTACCATGAAGCCCGTCTATGTGCCCAGAGACCCCCGCGAAAAGGCCATGCAGCGGGCGCTGATCCAGTACCGCGACCCCAAAAATTATGCGCTGGTCTGTGAGGCGCTCCAGCGCGCCGGGCGCACCGACCTCATCGGCACAGGCCCCAAATGTCTGATTCGTCCCCGCAAGGGAGACGAGGCGCTGGCCGGTGGCGGCGAAAAAAAGTCCAAAGGCAGGCAAAAGCGCCCAGCCAAAGAGCAGCAGCGTTCCGTGCGCGGCGGCAGGCAGCCGGCGGGCAGACAAAAGCGTAACAGAAGCAGATAGAGATTCCCCTGAGCGGCATATTCACCGTCTCAGGGGAATATATTCTCCCATAAGAACTTTTCGAGGTGGGAGAATGGAACATATTTTGAATCATATCGAGCTTTGCGGCACGCTGGCCACCGCCCCAGAGTATTCCCATGAAAACCACGGCAGGACCTTCTACCGGTTCTTTCTGGACGTGGAGCGGCTGTCCGGTGTGCTGGACACGCTGCAAATCGTCGTCTCTCAGGAGCTGCTCAGCGCCACGGAGGTGGACTATGGCCAGTGCATCGCTGTCACCGGCCAGATCCGTTCCTTTAACAACCGCTCCTGCGTGGGGCGGAAACTGATCATCTCCGTCTACGCCGAGACGCTGGAGGTCTGCGACCGGGAGCCGTGCAATCTGGTGAATCTCACCGGGGTCATCTGTAAGGAGCCGGTGTTCCGCCGCACGCCCCTTGGCCGGGAAATCTGCGACATCATGCTGGCGGTGAACCGTCCCTATCACCGCACGGACTATCTGCCCTGTATTTTCTGGGGCCGGACAGCCGAGGAATTTTCTCAGCTCTCCATCGGCACTTCCATCTGTCTGGAGGGGCGGCTGCAAAGCCGGGAATATGTAAAAATGCTGGAGACCGGCAGTGAAAAGCGCACAGCCTACGAGATCTCCGCCATCAGCGCCGAGGTACTGCAGCCGGAGTATGCCCTGTAGCCAAAGCGGGCGCTGCCCAGATCGGCAGCGCCCGCGAACTGTATGCACCGGCTCTGTGTCCTTACAAGCGGCACAGAGCGCGGGGTTCTTTTTTGTGTTACAGCGGCTCGTCCATCAGACTTTCAAATTCCGCCGCCACCTTGTTGAAGGTCTGCTCGTCCTCAATATCCAGCAGGTCAAAATCGTCGGCATTTTCCCGGTATCCGTACAGATACACGTCGTCGGTGCCGTCCAGCGCCTCCAGAGCAATATAGTCCTTTCCCTCGCATTCAAACACGCCGATGATTCCACATTCAAAGCTGTCGCCGTTGTCAAACTCCAACGTAATGATCTCGTCGTCTCCGTATTTTTTCTGTGCCATGGTCGTTCCTCCTGTACTGCGCAAAAATTTTCTATTCCGGCTCCCGGAACATCCGAAAAGCCGTGGGCAGGGCGATGCGGGTCTGAAGGTGCGCCGCCTGCACCCAGACAAAGTCCGGCGGCTTTTTGGCGCACTGGAAATACCAGCAGCGCATATCCCACTGTACATGGGTAAAAATATGGGTTCGGTTCAACTGCTTGAGAAGCTGCCGGGGATGGACGCCCCAGCGCTCCGCCTGTGTCAGCGCCTCCTGGGCGCTCAGGTGTCCCGGCACGTTGGGAAACTCCCACAGCCCTGCCAGCAGGCCGCCGGAGGGGCGCTTGCGCACGGCGTAGGCTCCGTCACAGCACAGCACGAACACCGTCAGCTTTTCCTGACGGCGTTCTTTTTTTGCCGCCTTGACAGGTAGCTGCCGCCAGGTGCCCGCCGCGCCCGCCCGGCAAAAAGAGCGTACCGGGCAGTTATCACAGTCCGGCGCGCCGTTGGGCACACAGACCGTAGCCCCCAGCTCCATAAGGCTCTGGGTAAATTCGCCGCAGTGCTCCGGCGGATAGATCTGCCGCAGGGCGCAGGTAATCTCCCGCCGGACGGCCGCGTCCGTTACCGGGCGAAACTCCTCCGTGATCCGGCTCACCACCCGCAGAACGTTGCCGTCCACCGCAGGCTCCGGCAGGTCAAAGCAGATAGAGGCAATGGCTCCCGCCGTGTAGTCCCCCACGCCTTTCAGACTGCGGATGTCCTCTATCCGGCTGGGAAATCGGCCGCCAAATTGCTCCATGATCTGTCTGGCCGCCGTCTGGAGATTGCGCACGCGGGAATAGTAGCCCAAGCCCTCCCATAATTTGTTGAGTCTGTCCGGGTCGGCCGCCGCCAGACTGGCAATATCCGGCAGTTCCTGCAAAAACCGGGCGTAATAGCCCTTGACCGCCTCCACCCGGGTCTGCTGGAGCATGATCTCCGACAGCCAGACATGATACGGTTCCCTGTCCTGCCGCCACGGCAACGTCCGTGCGTGGAGCCGGTACCATGGAAGCAGCGCCCCGGGCAGCGCCTGCAGCAGCGTTGAATCTTCCGTAGTACCGCCCCCTTTTTTCATATTGTACCCGCGTCGCAGCCGTCTGTCAAATCCAAAAGGCGGAAATCGCGCCGGCTGTGGGGATTTTGTCGCCAAAAGCGGAAAAAACAGGGTGCATTTTCCCGCAGAATCGTATATAATGAAATCAACTTGTCAAAGGAGGCGTTGCCCTTGGCCGAACCTTCTCTGCTGGGCAAGCGGCTGTTTCTGTTGGATATGGACGGCACCATCTATCTGGGAGAGCAGCTTTTTGACGGCACCGTAGATTTTCTGAATTATGTAAACCAAATTGGTGGGAAATACCTGTTTTTCACCAACAATTCCTCCCGGAGCGTAGACGCCTACATTGAGAAAATGGCACGGCTGGGCATCCGTACCACAGCCGATGACTTTCTCACCTCCGTGGACGCCCTGTGTGTCTACCTCAAACACGGCTACGAAAACAAGCGGCTGTACGCCTTTGGCACGGCCTCTTTCCGCCGTCAGCTTGCTCAGGCGGGGTTTTCCGTGACGGACAGGCTGGAGGACGGCATTGACGCACTGGTGTGCGGCTTTGACACAGAGCTGACCTTTCAGAAGCTGGAGGACGCCTGTATCCTCCTCAACCGGGGGGTGGACTTTATCGCCGCCAATCCCGACTGGGTATGCCCCACCTGGTACGGCTATGTGCCGGACTGCGGCAGCGTCTGCCAGATGCTCACCCGCGCCACCGGCAGAGAGCCGGTCTTTATCGGCAAGCCTCAGCCGGAAATGGCGCTGCTGGCCATGGAGAAATACGGCTACGAGCCACGGCAGACCCTGATGGCAGGCGACCGCATTTACACGGACATCGCCTGCGGCGTCCGCGCCGGAATCGACACGGCACTGCTCCTGTCCGGAGAAAGCACACTGGACGACGTCCGCGCCAGTGCGGAAAAACCCACGATGATCTTTGAAAACATCCGCGCGCTGTTAGACGAATTAAAAAGATGCGAGGCAATGATATGAAGCTGAACTACAAACGCACCATTTTTGTGGGCTTTGCCTTTTTCCTCATCTGCACCTTCTGGCAGGCCTATGACAACACCATCCCCCTGATTCTGACCAACAAATTCGGTCTGTCCCAAACGGCGTCAGGCATTATCATGGCGCTGGACAACATTCTGGCTCTGTTTATGCTGCCCCTGTTCGGCGCCATCTCCGACCGGCATAACAGCCGGCTGGGCAAGCGCACGCCCTTTATTCTGGTCGGTACCATTGCCGCGGCCATTCTTTTTGTGGCGCTGTCCTTTGCCGACAACGCCCAGCTTAAGAGCCTGTCCACAGCGGCGGCCATTGACGACCCCCAGGCGCTGGAGCTGATTTATGAAAAGGAGGCCGACGCCGCTCTTATGACTCCCGACGCCGACGCCTTTGTGCTCAGCCAGACCTTTACCAAAGAGGAATTCTGCGCCATTCCCAGCCAGATCGTCCGCACCGGCGACGGCGTTTACACGGTGGACGGCGCGCCCTATGCCCTTGCCGACCGCTTCACGGAAACGGAACGGAAGGATCTGCAGAAGCATGAGGAGGACAAAGCCTTTACCAATCCCCACTACACGGACTTTGTCGTACCCGCACGGCAGGCCTATGCCGCCTCCGTGACCCACGCCCATCCCCAGACGCTCATTGTGTTCATCGTGCTGCTGCTTCTGCTTTTGGTGGCAATGGCCATTTTCCGCAGCCCTGCCGTTGCCCTCATGCCCGACGTAACCATAAAGCCCCTGCGTTCCAAGGGCAACGCGGTCATCAACCTCATGGGCAGTGCAGGCGGAATTCTGGTGTTAGTTTTGGGCATGGTCTTTTCCACCAGCGCGGTGAAGAATTCCATGATGAGCTACACCGTGTACTTTTCGGTCATCGCCGGGATCATGCTGCTGGCGCTGGCACTGTTTCTGTGGCAGGTGCGGGAGCCGCGCTTTGTGCGGGAAATGCAGGAGCAGAGCCGGGCGCTGGGCATTGAGGAGGACGAGCCGGAAACCGGCGGCGGCAAAAAGAAGCTCAGCCGGAGCGAGCGCCGCAGCCTTTGCTTTTTGCTGGCCTCCATCGTTCTGTGGTTCATGGGCTACAACGCCGTGACCTCCAAGTATTCGGTCTATGCCAGCAACATCCTCAACAAAGACTACAATCTGACGATGATGATTGCCCAGGCCGCCGCCATCGCCGCCTATCTGCCTGTGGGCATGATCTCCTCCAAAGTGGGCAGAAAGAAGATCATTCTGGCCGGCGTGGCCATGCTCACCGCCTCGTTTGTCACGGCCTGCTTCCTGCGCGCCAGCAGCCCCACCTGGCTGATGAACAGCATGTTCGCCCTGGCGGGCATCGGCTGGGCCACCATCAATGTCAACTCCTTCCCCATGGTGGTGGAAATGTGCCGGGACGGCGACGTGGGCAAATACACGGGCATCTACTACACCGCCAGCATGGCCGCCCAGACCGTAACGCCCATGCTCTCCGGCTATTTTATGGACAAGCTGGGTATGCGCTCTCTGTTCCCCTATGCCTCCATCTTTGTGGCGCTGGCCTTTGTGACCACGCTCTTTGTCATGCACGGCGACAGCAGACCCTTGGCAAAGACCGGCCTTGAGGCGCTGGATGTGGATAACTGAGGCGCTGGATTCTGATTCTCTCATTTTGCAAAAGGAGTTTTCCTATGATCGTTTTATGGATCGTTCTCATCGTACTGATCGTTCTGGCCGTTTTATGGGTGTTTGCCCTCCACTGCAAGCGCAAGCAGCCGGGCTTTTTCGGGCTTGACGACTATCACTACGCCCACCGGGGGCTGCACGCCGCCAGCCACGGCATCCCGGAAAACTCTCTGTACGCCTTTCGTCTGGCCGTCACCGCCGGGTGCGGCGCGGAGCTGGACGTCCATCTGAGCAAGGACGGGCGGCTGGTGGTCATGCATGACGAAAGTCTGCTGCGTACCACGGGCGTGGATCGGAACATCTGCGACATGACCGCTGCGGAGCTGGACGAGCTGCGTCTGGAGGGCACGAACGAAAAGATTCCCTATCTGGAGCAGGTACTGCCTCTTTTCAGCGGAAAAACGCCCCTGATTATTGAAATCAAGACCGTCAACAACAACCACGCAGAGCTGACCTCCAGGGTGTGCCGCCTGCTGCGGGAGTTCCCCCAGGTGCGCTTCTGCATGGAGTCCTTTGATCCCCGTGTTCTGCTGTGGCTCAAGCGCCACCGACCCAAAATCGTCCGGGGACAGCTTTCGTGTAACTTTATCAAGGATCGGAACAATCTTCCCCTGCCGCTGGCCTTTCTTCTGACCAATCTTCTGACCAATTTTTTGACCAATCCGGATTTTGTCGCCTATAAGCTGGAAGATCGGAACGGCCTCTCTTTCCGGCTGTGCCGGAAGCTGTGGGGCGTGAAGGAATTCAACTGGACAATCCGCCGGGAAGAGGACGCCGATGCCGCCGTGCGGGACGATCGGGGCGTCATTTTCGAGGGCTTCCTGCCCCAATAGAAAAAAATAGCAAAAAACCGGGTTTTTTCATAAAAGTAATATATATCGCTTGCGGAGCGATTGCAATAGACGTACATTTTATTATATAATTCAATATGGACTCCCCCAGAAAAAAACAAGGAGGTCATCACCCTATGAAGCTCCGTCCCTTTCGGCGGTTTTTGGCCGTCATTCTGACTCTGGCACTTCTGCTCGGCGTCTTCTCCGGCTCCATGCTCGTCTCGGCCGCCACACTGTCGGCCAACACCGGTGTGCGTGACACGGTCTGTACCGCGCTTTCTTCTCAGGCGCAGGCCTATTACACCGGCAGCAATTCCTATGCCAGCTTATCCCAACTCAGCGGCGTGGACAGCACCGATTCCTACACCGCCACCCAGAACAACCCCCTGTATACGGCGCTGTACAACCTGATGAGCAGCACCCGCAACAGCACGGAGGTAGTCTATTCCGGCACCGGCACTTCCTCTCTGGCATATTACTGGGGCTACACCGACGCCGAGGCCGGTTCTTCCGCCTACCTTTACTTCTATACCGACATACTGTCTAACGACTCTTCTGTCAGCAGCCTGGTAATGAACCGGGAACATGTGTGGCCACAGAGCAAGGCCTCCTACTACCAGCTCAACGGCGGCGCTGATCTGCACCATCTACGCCCCTCCATCTCCGGTGTCAACCAGTCTAAGAGCAACAACGCTTTTGCCAACCTCATCGGCACCGGCACGACCTACAGTGCCTATCAGGTCAACAATGTGGATGTGATCTGGACAGGCACTAAGGACTTTGACAATGTGCTGGAGGTACGGGACAACATCAAAGGTGACATCGCGCGCATCCTGCTCTACGTTTATTGCCGCTGGCAGCAGCCCAACCTCTATTCCGATGTGGCAAGTGGAAACCTTCCCGCGCTGGACAGTGATGACAGCAGCAACAGCGGCGATCGCATCATCGAAGACCGTGCGACATTGCTCCAGTGGTGTCAGCAGGATCCGGTGGACGAATGGGAAATGCAGCGCAACGACCAGGTTGAGAACATCCAGGGCAACCGCAATGTGTTTATTGACTATCCCGAGTTTGCCTGGCTCATGTTCGGGCTGACGCCGCCCACGGATATGGTCACACCCTCCGGCGAGGCCGCAGGCGGCGCTTCCACGGTAACCATTACCGCTAACTCCAACAACACCGCCTGGGGCACCGTGTCCGTCAGTGGAAGCACCATCACCGCTTCTCCGGCAGAGGGCTATTATGCCTCCGGCTATGAAGTGACCTCCGGCAGCGCCACTGTGACGCAGAGCGGCAACAGCTTCACTGTCAGCGCCACCGGCAACTGCACGATTAAGATCATTTTCTCCGCCAAAACGCCGGTAACGGTCAGCTTCAGCGTTCCCGAGGGCGTGACGCAAGCTGCAATAAAAGGTTATGCGGATGAAGCCATTACCCTTCCGACGCCCAGCGGTACGCCCAGCGCAACCGCTCAAAGCTATACCTTTGCCGGTTGGGTCACCGCCTCGCTGGAGGATACGACAACAAAGCCCACGATTCTTAAGGCAGGCGATTCTTTTTCAACATCCACGAATACTACCCTTTATGCGCTGTATACCTACACCACCGGCGGCAGCGGTACCACGGAATATGGTCTGGTCACCAGCGCAGATCAGCTCGTGTCCGGTTCTACTGTTGTGATCGCCGCTGCGGGCTATGACTACGCACTGAGTACCACGCAGAACGGTAACAACCGTGGGCAAGCGGTAATCGTGAAAAACACCACCGATAACACCATCGCCTTTGCTTCCGATGCGGGCGTGGCGGAATTGACGCTGGGCGCCGGCACCACAGCCGGAACATGGAGCTTCTACGACGGCAGCAACAGCGGCTACCTGTATGCAGCGTCGTCCTCAAGCAACTATCTGAGGACAGAGTCTGCTCTGAGCGATAACTCCTCCTTTTCTGTCACGGTAACCTCCGACGGCACGGCAACCCTGGCAGCGCAAGGTACAAATACGCGCAATTATGTGCGCTATAACAATTCCAGCAAGATATTCAGTTGCTATGCATCGACCACAACAACCGTTCAACCGGTCGCCCTTTATATTGCAACAGCAGCGGGTACGGTCTATTATACTACCGTTCTGGAAAGTGCCTGCGAGCATGTCTACACCGATGTCGTGACCCCGGCGACCTGCACAGCGGACGGCTATACCACACATACCTGCTCGCTGTGCGGCTATGTCTATGTTGACAGCACCGTTCCCGCAACAGGTCACAGCTACGACGAGGGCGTCATCACCACCGCCGCCTCCTGTGAAGAAGCCGGTGTAAAGACCTTCACCTGTGCAAACTGCGGAGATACCTATACCGAAGCAATCCCCTC
>JAQYBZ010000015.1 GCA_029003235.1 Bacillota bacterium | reverse complement strand
CGGATGGCGAAACGAAGGCCGTTCTCAATGGCGATGGGGGTAATCAGCTCCACGTCCATGTCGACGTTATCGCCGGGCATGCACATCTCAACGCCCTCGGGCAGGGAGATGATGCCGGTCACGTCGGTGGTACGGAAATAGAACTGGGGTCTGTAGTTGTTGAAGAACGGGGTATGACGGCCGCCCTCTTCCTTGGTCAGAACGTAAACCTGACCCTTGAACTTGGTGTGGGGATGAATGGAACCGGGCTTGGACAGAACCTGGCCTCTTTCGATGTTCTTGCGGTCAACGCCACGCAGCAGAGCGCCGATGTTGTCGCCGGCTTCTGCGTAGTCCAGCAGCTTGTGGAACATTTCGATGTCGGTCACGACGGTGGACTTCTTCTCCTCGGTCAGGCCAACGATCTCAACAGGCTCGTTCTTCTTGATGATACCACGCTCGACTCTGCCGGTAGCAACGGTGCCACGGCCGGAGATGGTGAACACGTCCTCGACGGGCATCAGGAAGGGCAGGTCGTCGTTACGGGCGGGAGTGGGGATCCAGGTGTCGACAGCTTCCATCAGGTTCTTGATGCACTCGTACTCGGGCGCATTGGGATCGGTGGACTCGGAGATCAGAGCGTTCAGAGCGGAACCACGGATGATGGGGGTGTCGTCGCCGGGGAAGCCGTAGAAAGACAGAGTCTCACGGACTTCCATCTCGACCAGCTCAAGCAGCTCGTCGTCGTCAACCTGATCGCACTTGTTCAGGAAGACCAGCACGGAGGGCACGTTCACCTGGCGAGCCAGCAGCAGATGCTCCTTGGTCTGAGCCATGGGGCCATCGGAAGCGGCAATAACCAGAATGGCGCCGTCCATCTGTGCAGCACCGGTGATCATGTTCTTGATATAGTCGGCGTGACCCGGGCAGTCAACGTGGGCATAGTGACGACCCTTGACCTCGCCGTCAGCGCCGGACTTGTAGTCGTGACCCTGACGGTCGTTGGTTTCGTACTCGACGTGAGCGGTGTTGATGGTGATGCCACGCTCTCTCTCTTCCGGAGCCTTGTCGATGGAAGAATAGTCGGTGTATTCCGCATCACCGAAGAAAGCCAGATACTTGGTGATGGCAGCGGTCAGAGTGGTCTTGCCATGGTCAATATGACCAATGGTGCCAATGTTCACATGGGGTTTGTTTCTTTCAAATTTCTGCTTAGCCATTGAAGATTATCCTCCTGTATCAGTTAATAGATAAAAGATTATGCAAAGTTCTGATAGTATGATATTACTACAGAAAATGCAAAAAGGCAAGAACTATTTTCGCTTATCTGCCGCGTTTTGCCACAAGCTCCTCCTGAATACTCCTGGGGAGCTGGACATAGTGGCTCGGCTCCATGGAGAAGGTGCCGCGTCCCTGTGTGCGGCTGCGCAGATTCGTGGCATAGCCGAACATTTCGCTCAGCGGTACGTCCGCGTCGATCTGCTGTGCGCCGTTTCTGGGAGACATACCCAGAATACTGCCGCGCCGCGCGGTCAGATCGCCGATCACGTCGCCCATATAGTCGTCGGGGACAATGACGGAGACCTTCATGATGGGTTCCAGCACCACGGGCTCGGCCTTGCGGCAGCCCTCTTTGAAGGCCATGGAACCGGCAATCTTAAAGGCAAGCTCGGACGAGTCCACCTCATGGTAGGAGCCGTCGTACAGGGTGACCTTTACGTCCACCACAGGATAGCCTGCCAGCACACCGGCCTGCATGGCGCCCTGAATACCCATATCCACAGCGGGGATATATTCCTTGGGAATGGCGCCGCCCACCACGGCATTGATGAATTCGTAGCCCTTGCCGGACTCGTTGGGCTCCAGCTTGATCTTGACGTGACCATACTGGCCCTTGCCGCCGGACTGGCGGGCATATTTCATGTCCACATCCGCCGGCTTGCAGATGGTCTCCTTGTACGCGACCTGCGGTGCGCCAACATTGGCTTCCACCTTGAACTCGCGCAGCAGACGATCCACAATGATCTCCAGATGAAGCTCGCCCATACCTGCAATGATGGTCTGGCCGGTCTCTTCATCGGTGTAGGTTTTGAACGTGGGGTCCTCCTCAGCCAGTTTCATCAGGGCAATGCCCATCTTTTCCTGACCGGCCTTGGTCTTGGGCTCGATGGCCACACGGATGACCGGCTCGGGGAACTCCATGGATTCCAGGACAATGGGGTGCTTTTCGTCGCAGAACGTGTCGCCGGTGGTGGTATTTTTCACGCCCACTGCGGCGGCGATGTCGCCGGAATAGACCTCGTCAATGTCCTCTCTGTGATTGGCGTGCATCCGCAGGATCCTGCCCAAGCGCTCTCTGGTGCCCTTGGTGGAATTCAAGACCGTTTTGCCCTTTTCCATCGTGCCGGAATAGACACGGAAAAAGCACAGCTTACCCACATAGGGATCGGTGGCGATCTTGAAAGCCAGAGCGGAGAACGGGGCGTTGTCGTCTGCCGGACGGAAGGTCTCTTCGTCGGTTCGGGGGTCGACACCGGTGATGCCCTTCTTGTCCAGAGGAGACGGCATATACTCTACGATGGCATCCAGCAGCTCCTGCACGCCCTTGTTGCGATAGGACGTGCCGCAGCACACAGGAACCAGATGCACGGCAATGGTTGCCTTGCGGAGCGCCGCATGGATTTTCTCCACAGGCACTTCTTCGCCGGCAAGATACAGCTCCATGATCTCGTCGTCTTCTTCGGACAGGGCTTCGAGCAGCTTGTCCCGATACTCCTGCGCCAGATCCTGAAGCTCTGCGGGGATTTCTTCTTCCCGAACGTCCTTACCCAATTCGTCATAGAAGACATTTGCCTTCATCTTAACCAGGTCGATGACGCCTCTGAAACTGTCTTCCGCACCAATAGGCAACTGAATAGGCACTGAATTGCACTTGAGACGTTCCTGCATCATCTTGAGGACATTGAAGAAGTCCGCACCCATAATGTCCATCTTATTGACATACACCATTCTGGGCACGTTGTATTTATCAGCCTGGCGCCAGACAGTCTCGGTCTGGGGCTCCACGCCGCCCTTGGCGCACAGAACGGTTACTGCACCGTCCAGCACACGCAGGCTGCGCTCGACCTCAACGGTAAAATCCACATGACCCGGAGTGTCGATAATATTGATGCGGCGGCCTTTCCAGAAGCAGGTGGTAGCGGCGGAGGTGATGGTGATACCACGCTCCTGCTCCTGCTCCATCCAGTCCATGGTAGCGTTGCCCTCGTGAACCTCACCCAGCTTGTAGGTGCGGCCGGTATAGAACAAAATTCGCTCCGTGGTCGTGGTCTTGCCAGCATCGATGTGCGCCATAATGCCGATATTTCTTGTATTCTCAAGTGAGTATTGTCTCGGCATAATACAGCTCCTTCTTGATTACCAGCGGAAATGGGAGAACGCCTTGTTGGCTTCTGCCATCTTGTGGGTATCCTCGCGTTTCTTGACCGCTGCGCCGGTGTTGTTGCAGGCGTCCATAATTTCGCCTGCCAGACGTTCCTTCATGGTATTTTCGCTGCGCTTGCGGGCGTAGGTGGTCAGCCAGCGCAGACCCAGAGTCTGCCGTCTTTCAGGCTTGACCTCCAGGGGCACCTGATAGGTAGCGCCGCCGACTCTGCGGGACTTGACCTCCAGAGACGGCATGATGTTTTCCATAGCCTGCTGGAAAGCTTCCAGACCGTTTTTGCCGGTCTTTTCTTCCACCAGCTCAAACGCACCGTAGACGACTTTCTGGGCGACGCCCTTCTTGCCGTCGAGCATGATGCTGTTGACAAGCTTTGTAACCAGAACGGAATTGTACATAGGATCCGGGAGAACTTCTCTCTTGGGAACATTACCTCTTCTGGGCACTTCGCTTCCCTCCTTCATATAAAAATGATTTCATAGGTACTTCGAAAGGGCGATCCCCTTTCGTTGGTGCTTGCCAGAGGCTCCTACAGATCCAGATCTATATGAAACTCATGGCAAGGCTTTGCCTTGCATAAGGCAAGTCATTGAAATTGCGGAGGCTGAAGATTATTTCTTCTTTGCCGCCTTGGGTCTCTTGGCACCGTACTTGGAGCGAGCCTGCATACGTCCCTGCACGCCCTGGGTATCCAGAGTGCCGCGGATGATGTGGTAACGAACGCCGGGCAGATCCTTGACACGGCCGCCGCGGATCAGCACCACAGAGTGCTCCTGCAGATTGTGGCCTTCGCCGGGAATGTAGGCGGAGACTTCGTAACCGTTGGTCAGACGCACACGGGCGATCTTCCGCAGAGCAGAGTTGGGCTTCTTGGGCGTTGTCGTTCTGACAGCGGTGCAGACGCCTCTCTTCTGGGGGGAAGACAGATCGGTGGTTCTGTTCTTCAGGGTGTTCATGCTCTTCTGCAGAGCAGGAGCGGTGGACTTGTAGGTAGACTGCTGTCTGCCCTTTCTTACCAGCTGATTAAAAGTAGGCATAAGGTTCTCCTTTCTCTCATATTTGCTGACATACAGCATTTATCTTATCCCGAAATATCCAAAATATTCCGACGGATAACAAAATTATTCGCGCAGGAGCCCGGCTGCCGCCGCGCCCACGGCGATGGAGCAGGCAGCGCCCAGCTCCGCCATGGTGGGGACGGTTTCCAGCGCCACCCCGGACTGGGCGCACTGTTGGGCAATCGACTCCGTCAGCGCCGGGTCAGCGTCCTCGGCCAGAAACACCTTTGTGACGCGACCCTCCGCGAGAGCTTTGCGCAGCTGCTTTACGCCCACCACCCTGGGGGTGTTTTTCAGTTCGCACAGCACCTGCTGCACCTCCCGTTTCCTGTTTGGGCAGATGCCCACGCAATAAGGCATTATAGCAGAACTGACGAAATTAGTCAACGAAAATCGTAGGATTTCACAAAAATTTTTACCGAATTTTAGAAGCACCCGCCTGCCGATTTTTTGAAGTGCCCGCCTGCGGCCGCAGCGGCGGTGGCCCCCCGGACATTTCCCCGGCGCACCGGACAGACAAACGGCACGGCCATATGGCCGTGCCGTGTTTGTTCCATGCGCTCCCTTATCCGGCGTCGTCTGCGGTGGAGGTCTCCGTGGAGGCGCCCTCTCCGCTCCCGCCGGACTGGGCTCCGGTCTGTCCTGCCATCTGAGGCGTCACAATGGCGTGTTCCAGCAGATAGTCCCGCCAAAGGCTGTAATAGGATGCTTTCAGATGGACGCCGTCGCCGGTGTATTCCTCCGGCAGATTGCCCTGTCCGTCGTTCAGATTGTCGTTGACCTCCAGATAGAAGATGTCCTCTCCGTTGGCCAGATCTTTCAGTCCCTCGTTCTTCTTGCGGATGTTGTCGTTGCTGAACACGGGTTCCGCCGCGGCCTTGGCCGCCGTGACATACATGATGCCCTGCACATAGATAATGGCGTCAGGCTGGTAGCCCCGGATCTCCTCTACCACCTGTCCGTAGCGCTCCACAAAAGCGTCGGTGTCATAGCCCGCCTCATTGATGCCAAACATAATGTAGATCTTGCCGAACTGCTTGCTCTGCAGCAGATTGCGGATGCCCGTGACCCCATCTACGGTCTCCGTGCTGTCCATGATTCCGAAGATGGACATACTGGTAGCGGCGTAGAAGGTGGCATTGTCCAAAGTGGAATAGAGCTGCAAGCCCTGGGTTCTGGAATCGCCGATAAACAGGGCATCGTCAAAATAGTCCTCCGTAACGGTCTGAAACTCCAGTGTCTCAGGCTCCGTGGTCTCCGGCTGGGTGGTCTCAGTCGTCTGGGGCTGCTCCGTAGACAGAAGGCTTTCTGTGGTCTGCACCGCCTCCGTCGTCGTCACGGTCGCTGCCGCCGGTGCCGAATCTTCCTTTGCAGTGACCAGCGAATAGATCAGAAAGCCCACGCCTGCCACGGCCAGACAGATCAGCAGGGGGCAGATCTGCATCAGAGTTTTTCTCTTTCTTTTTGTTCTCATACTATGCTCCAAATCAGAAATTCAGGTAGAGGAAAGGATTGTTGCCGCTTCTCTGGATCTCAAAGACCGCCCACCAGAACAGCGCTGCCAGCAGCATGGACACGATGGGATTGCGGCCATAGCGCTTGACAAAGCGTTCCAGAATGGGGAAGCAGCAGAACACGCCGCCGATGAGGTAGGGGGCGAACTGCCCCAGATACATGGCGAAATCGCCCTGATACACATTGCCCACGGTGCCGCCCAAAAACGGGAACAGGCGGGTAAAGTACACACCAAGCTGGGAGATGTCCGTAATGGCAAAGCAGCACCAGGTCAGGGGAATGAAGAACAGCACATACAGGTGGGGCAGCACATGGAGCTTGTTCATTGCCTTGCCCAAAAACAGCTTTTCCAGCACGATGAGCAGGCCGATGGACATGCCCCACAGCAGATAATTCCAGCCAAGGCCGTGCCACAGGGACGTAATGAGCCAGACAATCAGAATGTTGGCCACCGTGCGAAGGGTGCCTTTCCGGTTGCCGCCCAGGGGAATGTATATGTAGTCCTTGAACCAGCCTGTCAGGGTCATGTGCCACCTGCGGTAAAAATCGCCGATGGTCTTGGCCAGATAGGGGAAGTTAAAGTTGGACGGGAACTGGAAGCCCAGCATCCTGCCGATGCCAATGGCCATGAGGGTATAGCCCTGAAAGTCCAGATAAAGCTGCAGGCTGTAGCCGAAGATCCCCAGCCAGGCAAGGGGCGTGGAGATGCTCTCAAAGCCGATCTTCACCAGCTCGTTCCACAAAATGGCCAGCTTATCCGCCAGCAGCACCTTCATGCTGATGCCCAGAATGAAGGACTCCAGACCGGCCTGCACGTTCTGCAGGGTCTGGCGGGGGCGATCCATCTGGGGCGAAAGCTCCTTATACCGGGCAATGGGGCCCTGCTGCACCTTGGGGAACATGGTCAGATAGGTGGTGAATTTCAGCAGGTTGGGCTCCGGATCCACGTCGCTCCGACTCACATCCACCAGATAGGAAATGCAGGCGAAGGTGTAAAAGCTGACACCTGTGGGCATGGTGCCCGTGAGCTTAAAGACGATGAGGGCGCCGGCGTTGAGCGCCACGCCCACGATGAGAACCACCCGTTTTCGGATGGGGTCGCGGGTCTGAAGCAGGCCGCCCAGCACATAGTTCACAATGGAAAAGCACAGCACGGACACCGCCATGCGCACCGAGCCCATAAAGCAGAACACCAGACTGCCCACCAGCAGCGCATAGCGGCGGTATCTGGCCGGGCAGAGCGCGTATACAACTAAGAAAGCTGCGAGAAAGTACAGAAATTTTATGCTTGTAAAGCTCATTGTAACAGTTTCCTTTTTTTGTTTGGGCAAAATGTCGGTAATTTCGCTTTATTTTAACATACGCCGACAGGAAAGGCAATAACATTCTGCAATTTTTCCCTTCCGCCCGACGCGAAACGCCCTCTGCAGCGGCCTGTTTCCGAGGCGCGTCGGCCAAAAGGCAGCCTGCTCCCCTTCCTGGCGGTCTTTTCCGGGAAGTTCTGCACCGGTCAGCCCAGCCGGCGCCGCCTGCGTATATGTATATGGAATCAGCAGGCAAACCCGCCGACGGATCAAATACCCATATAAAAAGCGTGGCTCCGAAGAGCCACGCTTTGAAAGATGATAAAGGATTTCAGCGTTCCGCGATTATTACGCAGTGAAAACACACAGGAGCTTGGCTGCCTCAGCACGGGTGCTGAGACCCTGCGGTGTCAGGGTGCCGTCTCCGTTGCCCACAATGAAGCCTTCGCCGATGGCCCACTTCATGGCCTCCACCGCGTAAGCGCTGACCTTACCGGCATCCTTGAACTGGCTCAGATCACCGGTGCCCTTGTCCGCCTTGGCGAAGCGGTAGAGCATGGCCACCATCTGTTCACGGGTGACGTTGCTGTCAGGCTCGAAGGTATCTTCGCTCACGCCAAAGACCACGCCCTCGGCAGATGCCCAGGCAATGGCAGAAGCGTAGTAGCTGTCCGGCTTGACATCCTTGAACTTGGACAGCTCCGTGACCTCGGGAGAACCGGCAATCCGATACAGCAGGGCTGCCCACTGGCCGCGGGTCAGTTTGCTTTCCGGCTCGAAGGTCGTCTCGGTCGCGCCCTTGATGATGCCCTTTTCGGTCATCTCCATAACGTAGCTGTAGAACCAGTCGTCTTCCTTGACGTCGGTGAATTTGTTTTCGAAAGCCTTCTCGGGCACGACCTTGATTCTGCCTTCACCGGTGACCTCTGCGTAGTTTGCGCCGAGGACGCTGTTGGTGGCAGTAATCTCATGCTTGCCGTCCACTACCGGGAAGGACTGCACATAGTTCGCCAGAACCATGTAGTCGGTCATGACGTAGTCGAGAACATTCACCGCGCCGTTGAACATTGCGAAGCCGTCGCCGAGATCGCGCAGGGTGTAGTTATAGCCGGCCAGGTTGTAGGTCTTGGTCAGATCCAGCGGTTCGCCGCCGATCTTGACGTTCTTCACACGGTACTCGCCCGTGGGGCCGCCCGTCCAGACGCCCTTTTCGTCCTTCTGCACGGTGTTGGGGATGTAGCTGTGGATCTCATAGCTCACGCCGGAGACCTGGAGGAAGCCGCCGCACTCCGCAGAGCCCACATCGCGGGCGCCCCACTCAAGTGCGTCGAGGATCTGCTGGCCGGTGACCTGAATCAGGCAGGCCACGTTGCCGAAGGTATGGATCTCTTTGCAGGTCTTGTAGGAGATGTCGCCGGTGATGGCCTTGTTGCGGACGCCGCCGCCGTTCATGATGGCAAGATCCACATCCAGATCCATGTTGTCAAACAGATAGTACAGTGCGTCAGCCGCGAAGTCGCCGGTGTTGGTCTCCTGCTTGCGAACCAGACGGCCGCCGTTCTCATCGTAGTTGTTGAACACGACGTCGGTATGACCGATCACCTCGCCGAGCTTCGTGTCGATCTCAGTGACCCAATTGTCCTTAATCGCCTTGACCTCAGCGTCGGAGCCGGTGTATTGCGTCACAAGCTGAGAGGTGATGCCGTCGTCGCTGATGCTCATTCTGCCGATGGCATTGAAGTAGCTGCCGGTCTGGGTCAGAACGACGGTCTGGCCGTCCTTGTTCTGAACTTCCTTCATCGGAACCGTGCTGTGGGAGTGGCCGTCGATGAAAGCGTCAATGCCGTTGGTGTTGGCAATGAGTTCTTCGCTCGTCCAAGGCTTGCTGGAGGGATCATCGCCCAGGTGGCCGAGCGCGATGACATAGTCAGCGCCTCCTGCCTTTGCTGCGTCAACGGCAGTCTGCACGGAAGCGTAGAGCGCAGTGCCATCCTCGCCGCCGGCGATGCCGTAGATGTAGTTGCCTTCTGCATCCTGGAAGTACTTCGGGGTGGACTTGGTGAAGGATTCCGGCGTGGTGATGCCGACAACGGCGATCTTCTTGCCGCCGGTTTCGAAGATCTTGTACGCGTCGAGGACGCTCTCGCCTGCAACGCCGTCCTTCTCATGGTAGAAGTTTGCGGAGAGATAGGGGAATTTGGCCTCTTCGGCGATCTTCAGCGTGCGTTCCATGCCGTAGTCGAATTCGTGGTTGCCGAGGGTCGCAGCGTCATAGCCCGCTGCGTTCATCAGCTTGATGATGGTCTCGCCCTCGTCCATGGAGCCGTATGCGGTACCCTGCACATGGTCGCCTGCATCAAGCAGGAGGACGCCATTTGCCCAGTTTGCGGTCTCGTCCTTCAGTGCTGCGATATTGTCGTAGGACAGGGTGCCGTCAATATAAGTGTGTACGTCGTTGGTGTAGTAGATCACGATCTGATCCTTCGGCTCAAGCAGCTTCCAGGTGGAAGTAATGGTCGGGGTAATCGTGCGTTCCTTGCTGATATAATCCGTTAGCAGATTCCGTGCCTGACCCTTGTCCTCGCCCTGGATCATATCGAACTGGGTCGAATAGATGACGCGGTCGGGATCGTTGGCCGTGAATTCGCAGCCGTGGTCGTTGAGCCACTTGACGTAGTTGCCGCCGCCGTTGTAGCGGTAGTTGTTGACAACGACTGTGAAGGTATCATCCGGCTTGACTTCCTCGCCGTTGTAGGTCATGGAAGCAATACGGCTGCCGATCGGTTCGGTATAGTCGATCTCATAGGAGAAGCCGTCACCGTAAATGATATCATAGTAGGTAAGATCACCGGCGGTGACATAGGGCTTGCCCTCTGTGTCAATCCGGATCTTCGTGGCGGCGAATTCCAGCCACTGATGGATTTCCTCGCCGCTCATGGTGATCTGATAGAACCAGTTTTCAAACCGGTACAGCTTGAACATATCGCCCAGATAAATATCGCCCTTGTCGATGATATTGGGGTTGTCGCCCGAGGTCAGCGGTGCGGAAATGGAGAGCTGCGCGGGTGTATCATCGGAGGTATCCTCCGGCGTGTTCTTGCCCGTGTTGTCATACGCGCCCCAGAGCTGAACGGTGTTGATCAGATCCATAAACGCAGAGGGCGCGGTGCCAAGGTTGGCCGCAGAGAAATCATCGGAAGCCGTGCCGATCTTCTGGAGCATATATTCGTTCCAAGTGGCTTCCTCATAGGGCTTCAGGATCTCCACCAGATCTTCGTCCAGGGCGTAGTTTTCCATGTTCTTCAGCTCCGGCGTGATGGTGGCCTTTTTGGTGGTCTTGTCATAGCTGACCGTGACCTGGGCAATGGCGCGCGCCTTGGTGTAGGGCTGCAGAACAGGAACCTTTTCGCCATTGGCGTTCTCGATCTCCCAGATCTTGTTGTTATGTTCATGACCGGAGAAAGCAAATGCAATGGAATCGGTCTGCTGGATCAGGCGCTCGATGTAGTCGGAACCCTCGTCGCTGTTCACGCCGCTGTGGGCTGCGACCACGATCATATCGGCCTTTTCCTTCATTTCCGGCTCATAGTGCTTGTAGGTTTCGATAATATCGGCAAAATAGATGCCCTCCCAGTTAGCGGGGATGTCCCACTTGGGAACGTTGGGGTTGCCGAAAGCAATGATGGCCACCTTGACGCCGTCAAAGTCCTTGATCACATAGGGCTCATAGCTTTTCCAGGTCTTCCAGTCCTTGGACTCGTCGCTGTTGGTGGACGCGTCCAGATAGTTGGCCATGCAGACGGTGAGCTGCTTTTCGTTCTCGGTGGAGGCAGAAGTGGCATAGTCCAACTGGCGGTTAAGGATGTCCAGCCCGTAGTTGAACTCATGGTTGCCCGCGATCCACATATCATAGCCGATGGAGCGGAACGCCTTAATAGCGGGAGCCTCAGCTTCCGGCTTGTTGAATGCGTAATAATAGGTCAGCGGTGCACCCTGAATGGTATCGCCCATATCAATGGTGTACAGGTTGTCCCCGTATTTGGTCTGCATTTCTTTAATGTAAGACGAAATACGGGTCAGGCCGCGTTTATAGGTGCCGCTTTGTGATGCGTCCACCGTATAATCCGTGGCGTAGATCTGTCCATGCAAGTCGGATGTAACAAGAAATGCGAATTCGGCTTTGTCCTCTCCCTCTGCAAATACCGTCGGTACCATGGACAGTATCAGGCAGACGATGAGCAGAACAGACAGGAAGCGAGATACTCTTTTCATGCTGGACTCTCCTTTATTCTAAATTTGGAAAGCATTTCTGCTTTCTCTCTGTGCCTATCATACCAATATCCTCAAATTTTGTCCAGCAGGGAATTCAATCTTTGTATAGTTGCACAAAAATTCAGAAGAACGTTTAGGCAACCTCACGTTCACTCCGCAACGGGCGGCCGGAAAATCGACAATCTCCGACAAGCCCTGCTTTTCCGGCTTATCCTGCGCTTTGGAGCGAACCATGATACACGCATACCTACCCCCCCATTTTCCGGCTTGTTTCGGGCGTTCTGCGTTCCCGACGCACCTTGTGCCCGGCCGGGGCTGCAGGGAAACGCCTCATTGATTGCATCATCACGCCATATGCGTCTGCTGCGCCTCCGGGATGCAGATTTTTCTCTGTTATGACAGGTCTTTTGGCCAAAATGGGAAAACTATCCTTCAGTTTATTCCGGGAGGTTGTCTTATGCACAGCTATTTTTGCGGCTGGTATTTCCGTTGCCAATCAGATCAGCAAACGCTCGCCGTCATTCCCTCTGTTCACAAACCGAAACCGTCCAAATACTGCACCCTGCAGTTGATTACGGATACACAGGCTTTCCATGTTCCCTTTCCCTTCTCCGCTTTTCAAAAGAAAGACGGTCAAATCACCCTCGGCGGGAACCGGTTTGGAAAAGACGGAATCTGTTTGGCATTCATACTCCCGATCTGCACGTCACCGGCTCTGTTCGGTTTGGCGCGTTCACGCCCATCCAATATGACATCATGGGGCCGTTCCGCTATGTTCCCTTCCTGCAATGCAGGCACAGTATTTTCAGTATGCGCCACTCGGTGGATGGGACGCTTTGGGTCAACGGCACGCCCTATGTGTTTCGGGATGCCGTCGGCTATATGGAGGGCGACCGTGGGTATTCGTTCCCCACAAGCTATGTATGGACACAGTGCAGCTTTTCAGCCGGTACGCTGATGCTCTCCGTTGCGGACATCCCGCTGGGGTGCTTTCATTTCACCGGGGTGATCGGCGTGGTGCTTCTTTACGGAAAAGAATACCGCCTTGCCACCTATCTGGGCGCCAAAGCGGTCAAGCGCAAGCCGGAGGAAATTGTGGTTCGGCAGGGCAGCCTTCTTCTCACCGTCAGGCCGCACGGCAGCGGCGGGCATCCTCTGCGCGCTCCCATTCGCGGCGCCATGACCCGGACAATCCACGAATGCGCTTCCTGCGGGGTTTTCTACCGTTTTGAAGAAAACGGCAAGCCGCTGTTGGAACTGGATGCTTCCAACGCTGCATTGGAGTATGAATACTGAGTATGTCGGAAGAAGCGGAAGAAGCTGTCCACAGGGATCTTTCAGGTCTATAATAAATGTTGGGGTCAGGCGAAGAGCCTGGCCCCAAAGCTATATCTATAAGTTGAGCATAGAGGTATAATCCTTTACAATAAATGTACCCCTACAACTATCCTAAAGGAGAAATCTCTATGCTCAATCAGGATTATACAGCAAAGCTTTTGAATTTGGAAGACGTAATTATCACGAATGTGGAGAATATTTC
>JAQYBZ010000014.1 GCA_029003235.1 Bacillota bacterium | reverse complement strand
GGTTCTGCGCCATATAGCGCACCATTACGCCACGGGCCATTTTGCACATGGTAGCCTTTTCAATGACCTTTCCGTTCTTCATTTCGCCAAAAGTGCAGGTAATGAAGGGGACAGAATCCGGCACATATTTGGAAACCGCAGCGCTGTACTCTTTGGATGCCAGATTCACGATACAGTCGGTATCAAAGAGCAGCTCCCGGGCAAGAGAGTCGCCCCAGAAAGCATAGAGGTCTTTTGCACCGTCCACGCAGAGCTTCGCCTGCATTTCCAAGCGGTACGGTGTCACACCGTCAAAGGGGCGAAGGATGCCATAAAAGCCCGACAGGATGCGAAGATGCTCCTGGACATAGTCCAGTTCCTGCTGCGTAAACACGCCGGGAGCCATGTACTGATAGGCAATCCCCTCATAAGCAAGGATTGCAGGAGTCAGGTTTTTCCGCAAATCCATACTCCCCAGCCGCTCCACATTCAAGGCGGCAATCTGGTCGTTGCACTTCCAGAGCAGCTTCAGGGCGGCATCGTCCATCCCCTGCAGCACTTCCATAAGCCGCTGTGTTCGGTTCAAAAACACGGGATAATCCACCCAAAGCAGACCGTCGTCGACACGCATCTTCTTGGCAGGTGATAGGATGATTCTCATAGTCTTGTTTCCTTACGGTTGATAGATGATCTCCCAGCAGCGTCCACGCCACAGGTCAGCATCTTCCAGCAGAAAATCCGTTGAAAAGCACAGGTAGACCAACTGTCCTGATTTCATCCGGTATTCTCCGTTTTTCTTACGCTCTACCGGCGCATCAAAATTCTCTGCGGGGACAATTCTCCCGGTGTCCACGCCTCGCTTGGCGTCACCCTTGTGGATATAGCAGAAGCGGCAGCCCTCGCTGTATCGGTGGCAACCACGCCACGGATTCCACATCGCCATTATACATCTCCGGCAAGATAGGCCAAAATTTCTTCGGCGTTGGTGTCGGGCTTGACCTTAGGCATGACCTTTTCGATGATGCCTTCTTCGTTAATCAGATAGGTGCTGCGCACCACGCCCATGCTCACCTTTCCGTAGTTTTTCTTCTCCTGCCATACGCCGTAAGCTTCAATGACGGCGTGGTCAGGGTCGGACAGCAGCAGAAAGGGCAGGTCATACTTCTGTGCAAATTTCAGGTGGGATGCAACACTGTCCTTGCTGATACCGATAACCACCACATTTTGCTCCGCGAATGCGTTGTGATGCAGAGCAAAGGCGCAGGCCTGACGGGTACAGCCGGGCGTGTTGTCCTTGGGATAAAAGTACAGCACCACTTTCTTGCCCGTAAAATCGGACAGGCTGACAAGGCTTCCGTGCTTATCCTGCAAAGTAAAATTGGGGGCTTTTGTTCCAATTTCTAACATAGTAGTCTCTCCTTTATTTCTCGATATCACCGGGCCAGTCTATAATTCCGCCGAATTCCACGATATTTGTATAGCCCAAGTCGGCAAGTTTCTGAGATGCCTGTTTGCTGCGGTTACCGCTGCGGCAGTAAACCAGGATGAGCTGGTTTTTATCGGGCAGTTCCGGAATTTCGGCTGTGCCGATGGATTCGTTGGCTACATTGATAGCACCGGGGATGTGACCTGATGCAAACTCGTCCGCACGGCGGACATCCAAAATGATATAGTCCGATTCCTGCGCCATCATGGTGACGGCTTCTTCCATGCTGATTTGCCGGTAGGCTGCCTTGTCAGACGGCGAGGTGGGCTGTGCTGCACAGCCGCCCAAAAGCAGAGCGGTCAGTAAAATGAGAATGAATTTCATAGGGTGTTCACGACCTTTTTTCATATACTACAGCTTTCTAATTGGGTGTCAAATATCCGTTTTCAGTTTCTGTGATATCCTTTTCAATCAGAGGACGCATACTATCCTTGTACTTTGACAAGTCAGCACTACGCAAGCTCCATAATATCTTTCCAATATACTGTGGCTTTGCCAAACCAACCTGGGCAAGTGCCTTGATGCACTGTCTGGCTGTAATTGGCTTTTTGTCCGTGATATGCGCAAGATACTCATCAAGAATGGAATCAAAACGGTTTTCCTCATCCCACTGTGCATTGGCAGCAAGAATATACAACACACGGTTTCTTACCAATGACTTTGGATGGTCCAGGAGCGACGCAAAAGTATCGAAGTATTCATACCATTCATCCGTATCTTGGCTTTCGGAGATGATTTTATCAGCAAAAGCACACGCATATTTATCATCTTTTAGCGTCAGTCTTGCAATAATGCTTTCTTTCATCGTGAATCACCAGCTATATTTCAATTCGCCTCTGTTTGAGAATCCTCTCATTGCCAGCTGATATTGTATTCATCATCGATCAGGCAGTACTCCCAGCCATATTGCTTGCAAAGTGCCAGATCTCGTTCATTCTCCCGGATCAACTCCTGTGCATTCTGTCCGCTGTCATCCGTACGGTTCTCAATGTCGCTGGCATGATTTTTGATAGCTGCAAAGTGCGTTTCAATATATTTTCGGGACATGATGAGACACACACAGCAGATTTCTTTCCGGTAGTCTTCATCAAAGTCCTTTTCCAAATCAAAGGGGATATATCATAGTTCCCTTGCACGCTCAATCTCCATATGAATTCCTCCTCTGCCTTAATGCATATATGAAAACAGCTCTACCGTCCGGCAGAGCATTTGGCCGATTACAGCCAGACAGCCACGGACTGTTCCAACACCTGACAGCGGTGTATATAATGATACCATACTCCATCGAAAAAAGAAAGAAAATAATAAAATTGCACGATTTTTCGTTTCTGGTGTTTTGGGTGATGGAGATTTTTGACGCGGAGGGTGTACTTCTTTGTTTGCTGTCCTGTTCCAATGCGTCCAGCGCCAGCCTGCTGGCATTTTCTGCCGCTTGACCGCAGACGCCGAGGATGCCTTATCCCTCAGAACGCATTGCCTTTTCTTCCAGACATGCGCTTACAAAGCCCACAAACAGGGGATGGGGCTTGTTGGGGCGGCTCTTGAACTCGGGATGGTACTGAACGCCTACATGGAACGGCCGGTCGGAAAGCTCTGCCGTTTCAACCAGCCGCCCGTCGGGAGAGGTGCCGCTGAAGGTCAGACCGGCCTGGGACAGAGGCGCGCGGAAGTCGTTATTGAATTCGTAACGGTGGCGGTGGCGTTCGTGGATCAACGTCGTGCCGTAGCACCGCTCCATGGTGGTACCGGGGGCGACGACGCAGGGATAGCTGCCCAGCCGTAGCGTGCCGCCTTTGTCGATGCTGTCGCTCTGACCGGGCATAAAATCAATGACCTTGTGGGCGCAGCACTCGTCAAATTCGCCGGAGTTGGCATCCGGGAGTCCGGAAAACCGGGCATATTCGATGACCATGATCTGCATTCCCAGACAGATACCAAAGAAGGGGAGCCGATGCTTCCGGGCGTATTTTGCCGCCAGCACCATGCCTTCGATGCCGCGTCCGCCGAAGCCGCCGGGAATCAGAATACCGTGCACCTGTGACAGCCGGGTCTCGCAGGTATCGGGCGTCAACTGCTCGGAATCGATCCACTGAAGCTCCACATTGGCGTTCAGATCGTAGCCGGCATGGCGAAGGGCTTCGGCCACGGACAGATAGGCGTCGTGGAGCTGAACATATTTGCCCACCAGACCGATGGTGACGGTTTGGCTGCGGCTGTGGATACGGTTGACCAACTGCTGCCACTCCGTAAGATCCGGTTTGCGCGCCTCCAGTCCCAGTTCCCGGCAGACAATGCCGGAGAAATTGGATTTTTCCAGCATCAGGGGCGCCTCGTAAAGATGGGGCAGGGTGATGTTTTCAATGACGCAGTCGGGCTTGACATTGCAGAACAGGCTGATCTTCCGGAAAATGGAGGCCTCCAGTGGCTCGTCGCACCGCAGGACAATGATTTTGGGGTCGATGCCCATGCCCCGCAGTTCCTTAACGGAGTGCTGGGTAGGCTTGGACTTGTGCTCGTCGGAACCCCGCAGATAGGGCACCAGTGTCACATGAAGGAACAGGCTGTTTTCCCGCCCGACCTCCAGAGAAATCTGTCGAACCGCTTCCAGAAAAGGCTGGGATTCCATGTCGCCAACGGTGCCGCCGATCTCGGTGATGACCACATCGGCATCCGTTTGCTTGCCCACCCGGTAGACAAATTCCTTGATCTCGTTGGTGATGTGGGGGATGACCTGAACGGTGGAACCCAGATATTCTCCCCTGCGCTCCTTGTTGAGTACATTCCAGTAGACCTTACCGGCGGTCAGATTGGAGTATTTGTTCAGGTTTTCGTCAATAAAGCGCTCATAGTGCCCCAGATCCAGATCGGTTTCCGCCCCATCCTCTGTGACATAAACCTCACCGTGCTGGTAGGGGCTCATGGTGCCGGGATCCACGTTGATATAGGGATCCAGCTTCTGGGCGGCGACTTTCAGTCCTCTGAGCTTCAGCAAACGCCCCAATGAGGCGGCGGTAATGCCCTTGCCCAAGCCGGATACCACGCCGCCGGTCACGAAGATATATTTTGTCATGTGTATCCCTCCACGCATTTTTGTTTTCCATTTTTTCGTGAAAACGGCATGATTTTTCCTTAGAGGTTAAGGTAGTCGGATTCTCCCTTACAGGCTTAACATAGTCTGCCGCCGAGCATATTATTTGTATTTAGAAATCTGAAATACATTGCAGGATGAACTGTCTGGCGATGAAGGACTTGGCCACCGGCGCAATGGAGCTGCCTTAACCGGCGGCTGCGTATTTTATATAAAGCAAACCGACAGGAAACGGGGAGAGAGCACAAGCTGCTGCTCGAGCCCAACCGATGTCTGCGGTAGTGGGAGCCATTGGACAGGGTGCAGTTTCCTTGAAAGAGGAACAGGCTGCCTCCGGTGTCGGGATGAAAAGCAGGACCTTTCCCGAAAGGGAAAGATCCTGCGTTTTTGCAATCTAGGACGATTCAAACTGCATGGAGGCAAAGGCAAAGTCCTCGTCCCGCGACCAGTCCTTGGTCTTGGTGGGCGCGGCGGCAAAGGTGTAGGTCAGCGTATCGTCGGGATCGTCATAGAGCACCGTGATTTCCGCGCCGTCGGAATAGACGTACTGTATGCCGCCGTCGGCAGTCCAGACATCGGTCATCGCAACGACATTGGCAGCACGGTAGGTGTCGATAATGCCGGGCCGATCTCCGGAGGCGTCAAGGAGATAGTTCACAAAGGCGTCCAGAGAGGCAGCGCGGTGGATGTTGCCGTAGACGCTGTCGCTGTGGGCATAGTCCGACAGATCACCGCTCTCCACGGCATTGACATTCCAGTTTTCCGCATACCATTTGGTCAGATCCACAAAGTAATACCAGCCGTCCTGCTTGATATAGTTGAAGACATGACCGCCGGTGAGTTGGGAAGTGCCGATAAAGCCCATCTCGTCATAGTCGTCCTTCAAAATGTAGTTCAGCCAGTCGGTGCAGCTTGCGCAGCAGCCGTGGTTGGTGCGCACGGCATCATAGCCGGGCTTGTGGTGCTCCCACGAATAGCCGTTTTCCATGATCCGAACGTTGTCGTCGCTGCCGTAGAAGCCGCCGATTTGGAAGAGCTGCAGCGCCTCATACAATGTGTCGATCTTGGTCTGCTTTTCCTCCGGTGTATCCGTCAGCATGGACTGGATCTGGGCGTTGGTATAGCTGCTGCTGCCCAGCGCGTTGGCGGGCACCCAGTAAACGCCGTCCGCCACCTTCACGCTGAACTCGGCGTCATGGCGCATGGTGTCGTTGTCCTTCCCGTTGTCGCCGGAGAAATCGGGATAGGTCTTCTCCAGCTCAGGATGATACTGGGCAAGACTCAGCAGCAGGTGGAAGTCGGCGGCGTATTCATTGCCGTCGTCGTCGGCGTAGACGAGGGTGTAGCTTCGTGACTCCATATACTCCACATAGGGATGACCGTCGGCAAAGCTGCCCACCTGCTCCGGCGCTAAATATTGGGGGATGTAGAGATTGCGCAGAGCCTCAATGTTGTTGATGAAGGGCGCACCGGCCGGCTCACCGCCGGCGCAATTCTGAACCACCATCCGCACAAGATGAAGGGTCTTGCCGGTATCGTTGCGGAACCACAATTCATAGTCCCAGCGGTCATCCGGCTGGCGCAGGACGGTTTCCTCCGGCGCGGTGGTGCCCAGAGGGGTGGCGTTATCCGCGTCGGGGTTGTGATAGCCTTCCAGGCTGTAGCTCAGAATGTAGGTGCGGACAAAGGTGTTGCCCGCCGTGTCCTCAAATTCCATGGTGTAGCGGCGTCCGTTAATACAGTAGACCACCGGAAGGTCATCGACCCATTGGATTGTCTCCCCCGGGTCGGCGGTCAGGTCAAACA
>JAQYBZ010000013.1 GCA_029003235.1 Bacillota bacterium | reverse complement strand
GCCTCCAAGGGCCACTATGGACAGGAGAAAGCCATCCAGATTCGGGACGCCGCCAGAAATTCCATTGGCTCTGCTATGCCAGCCAAGTCTCTGGAACTGAAACATACTATTCGGCTCATTGGAGAGTTGGATGAAGAGATTGAAGAAATTGAGAAAGAAATCAATTCAATCATGGAGGTCGTCCATTCTCCTATTACAACCATTCCGGGTATCGGCACACGCATGGGAGCCATGATCCTGGCGGAAGTTGGTGACTTCTCCAACTTCGATTCCCCGGATAAGATTCTGGCCTATGCCGGTCTGTCACCCTCAACCTACCAGTCAGGGCAGCTTGCCAACTGCTACTCCCACATGGAGAAACGAGGCTCCAGATACCTGCGCTATGCCATTTTCAACGCCACGAAGTTTGTCTGTAATTGGGATCCGAATTTCGCCGCCTACCTCGCCAAGAAGAGGGCTGAGGGAAAGCACTATAATGTTGCCATATCCCATGCCGCCAAGAAACTTGTTCGGTTGATCTACGCCATGGAGAAGACCCAGCAGCCATACAGGCCAGCTGCATAACCGCTTCCCATAACCTTTTCTCAGTGCGCCGCCACCGACGCTCTGCTTGCCATGCCGTTTTTGCGGCGATAACTTTTTCTGCATTGTACTCAGATTTGGGCTTGACTCTTAATAGTTAGTCTTTCAGGGAAATGCATCTCTTTTCCTGTCATAAGAATACAACCGTTGATGGGGTGTTTTTGCTCCATCGAATCTGTTATTCTAAAACCATCCCAAAATACAGGAGGTAAACTTATGAAAAAAACACTTGCGTTGATCCTTGCGCTGGCGTTGTGCTTCGGGATCACAGCCTGCGCAGAACAGACACAGGCAGAGGAAACCCTGCCCACAGAAGAAATTGTCATCCAAGCGCCCACTCCTCCCCCTACAGGAGAAACAGAACCTGTCACTTATACGTACGAAGCAGAACCGATGCAGAATGCCGGCTGCATTTACTATGGTCCGGACACCTATGTTCCAAGCTTTCTCGATCCGAGCAAAGTGCGGGGGAAAATCATGGTATGGACCCAATGTCCCAACTGTGGGGAAGAAAATAACAACTCTTTTGTCATTGATCCGGCAGAACTGGATTTCTCCACGGGCGATACCATTATGTACTCCGATACCGATTCCTGCTGGGATTGCTCCTGGGACAAAGGGATTGAGCAATTCATGTGGACAATCCGTATCACCAGAATCCCCGAATAAGCTTTCTGGCAGCCGCCCTTCCGGACGGCTGCCATTGGCCTTTATCCCTTACCTGTATCATCTTTCATCAGAAATGCAAGCACATTCTGCCGTGATCTGCAGATGCCTGATATTGATCCCTGTTCCAAGGGCTTATCGTTGCACGCAGCGCCTGCGTAATCGCACGCAGAAGAAGCCAGCAGCGGATAAATCTCCGGGCGATTTCCTGCTGCCCTGCAGTGTTTGCATCCTTTTCTTCCTCGCTGAATGGAATCGGGGTCAGGTTTGCTTCCTGACCCCGATGGTTTTCATTGCGCTCTGTTTTCAGCAGAAGCCGCCGCAGCGCCTTGCAGGGATCGCCGTCCCTGACGATCCGAAACCGCTGCCAACTGCGGCCCTAAGGCTCCCGGCCGGAGATCAGGCGGAAGCCGCCGTAGATTCCCGCGTTATTGCCCAGCTTTGCCAGGGCAAAGCGCGTACTGCGGGCAGCATGAAAGCAGTATTTTGCAAAATGGCGCGCAATACCGTCCAGAAGCGGCTGCCCTGCCTTGGACACGCCGCCGCCCACCACCACCAGCTCCGGGTCGCAGATACAGCAACTATCGGCAATGGCCTGCCCCAGCACATCGTAGACCCGCTCCAGAACCTCCAGCGCCAGCGCGTCGCCTGCCCCGGCGCAGTCAAACAGTGCCTTGGCCGTCAGCTCCGGCACCTGACGCAGTGCCGAGGGCGTGTCGCAGGCGGCAAGGCGCTGCTTTGCAAGGCGCACCATGCCCGTGGCGGAGGCGTACTGCTCGGCACAGCCGAACTTTCCGCAGGTACACCGCTCCGGCTCGTTCCGGTCGATGGTCACATGCCCCAGCTCCCCGGCCACGCCGTGGAAGCCGTTGAGCACCCTGCCGTTCCACACGAAGCCGCCACCCACGCCGGTGCCGATGGTGACCATGAGCATGGACTGGCTGCCTCTGCCGCCGCCGTCATAGTATTCTCCCAAGGCCGCCAGATTGGCGTCATTGCCCGCACGGACGGCAAGCCCCGTCCGGCTCTCCAGCGTCTGGCGCAGATTGAACACACCCAGCTTCAGATTGACACAGCAGTTGACATTGCCGCCGTCATCCACAGGGCCGGGAATTCCCACGCCCAGCCCCAGCACGTCCTGTCTGGCAATGCCCAGCCCTTCCGCGCAGCCCAGCACGGCGCCGCTGATGTCGTCAAAGATCACATCTCCCCCCAGCTCCGTCCGGGTGGGAATTTCCCATTGCTTCAGCAGCGCACCGTCCTGCCGGAAACATCCCAGCTTGACCGTTGTGCCGCCAATATCCACACCAAATCCGTATTTCATCGTCTTTCTGCCTCTCTTTTCCGTTCTGTCCGCCCCCGCATGGGCACGCAGGCGTCCGATTCGTTTCGCAAGCCGCGGCAGCCGTGCCGCAGCAGCTCCTTGCAGCGTCGGTATTATGATAGCACATGGAGGCGGAAAAAGCAAAACGCATTTCACTTCGTAAAAAATCTTCTTTGCGACAGATTCGGCGTTGTCTTTTGCCAAAAAATAGAGTATGATATACTTGACATGAGAATTTCACAGAAGACAGATACAGGAGGCGCGATATATGATCAATGTAGACATTTCCAATATCTGGGGCTCTGTGTCCCTGAACGAGCTGCTTTCCATGGAGCGCGAGGTCTTCGACGCCCACAAGACTCTCACGGAGGGGCGCGGCCCCGGCAATGATTTTCTGGGCTGGCTGAATCTGCCCACCTTTGAGCAGACCGAGGAGATCGCCCGCATCCAAGCCGCCGCCCGGCGCATCCGGGAGACCTCCGACGTACTGGTGGTTGTGGGCATTGGCGGCAGCTATCTCGGCCCCCGCGCAGCCATTGAACTGGTCAAAGGCCAGAACCACAATTTGCAGAAGAAAGACCCGCAGGTCTTTTTTGCAGGCAACAACCTCTCCACCCGCGCCTGGCAGGAGCTGTGCCAGATGCTGGAGGGCAAGGATTTCTCCGTCAACGTCATCTCCAAATCCGGCACCACCACCGAGCCCGCCATTGCGTTCCGCGCCCTGAAATGGATGCTGGAGCGGCGCTACGGCACGGAAAAAGCCAAAAAGCGCATTTTCGCCACCACCGATCCCAGCAAGGGCGCCCTGCGCCAGATGGCCACGGAGGAAGGCTATGAGACTTTCCAGATTCCGCCCGACGTAGGCGGCCGCTACAGCGTGCTCACCGCCGTGGGGCTGCTGCCTCTGGCCGTTGCCGGGCTGGATATTACCGAGATCATGTTCGGCGCAGCCCAGGCCAAGCGGGATATGGACGTGCGCTCCTTTGAAAATCCCACCTGGCTCTATGCCGCCGGCAGAAACCTGCTGTACCGCAAGGGCAAGGCCATTGAGATGCTGTGCAGTTATGAGCCGTCGTTCCGGTATTTTGCCGGTTGGTGGCAGCAGTTGTTCGGCGAAAGCGAGGGCAAGGACGGCAAGGGGCTGTTCCCTGCCACGGCGGAATTCACCGCCGATCTCCACTCTCTGGGTCAGATGATCCAGCAGGGACAGCGCAACCTGTTTGAGACCGTGGTGCGCTTTGCCCCCTGCCGCAAGAAGGTTCCCATTGAAATGGACTGGAAGGATCTGGACGGACTGAATTATCTGGAGGGCAAGACCCTGGACTTCGTGGAGGAGCAGGCTTTCCAGGGTACTCTGGCCGCCCATGTGGACGGCGGCGTGCCGGTCATGGTGGTGCAGGCGGACGAGATCTGCGACCGCACGCTGGGCGAGCTGTTCTGGTTCTTTGAGCAATCCTGCGGCATTTCCGCCTATATGCTGGGCGTCAACCCCTTTAACCAGCCCGGCGTGGAGTTCTACAAGCGCAATATGTTCCAGCTTTTGGGCAAGCCCGGCTACGAGCGCAAATAAAGGATTGTAAACATTCCGCAAACACCCTTGCAAATGGCACGGGAAACTGTTACAATAAAACCAGCGGACAGGCTGTCCGACAAAGGAGGAGATTTGCCATGGTTAAGCTATTCATGGGCCTGAGCGGCTCAGGAAAGACAAAAGAAATGATCCGCACCATCAACGAGGCGGCGCAGCAGGAGCGCGGCAGCGTTGTATGTATTGAAAAAGGCAACAAGCTGACCTACGACATTCATTACAAGGTCCGTCTGATCGACTATCGCGAGTATGCGCTGGAGGGCGCAGAGTCGCTGAAGGCGTTTATCTGCGGACTGCACGCAGGCAACTTTGATATATCCCATATCTTCCTCAAGAGCATCCACAAGCTCATTGGCTCCGACGATATGGCAAAGCTCACGGAGTTCTGCGACTGGTGCGAGACCTTTGGGGCGAAAAATCAGGTATCCTTTACCATGACCGCCACGGAAGATCCCCAGCAGGCGCCCGAAGCCCTGAAAAAATACTTCTAATACGAAACGCCGCGCCCCGGACGAAACGGTTCATCCGGGGCGCGGTTTTCATGTGGCTTTTGAAGAAAGACTCCGCAATCGGCAAGCTCTGTTACAGATCCGGTACCGGCAGCGGCCGCGCCGGATCCAGCACACTCTCCGGATCGGGCAGCAGGTGGGCAATGAGATTGGTGGCATGGGTCAGGCGGTAGCCGTCCAGATTGATGCGCGCCTGCCGCACATAGGTGTCATGAATCTGCACCCAATAGGGGGAGGCTGCGCTGACGTTGCAGAAATAACGGAAGCCCGCGTCATAGAGCTTGTCGAATTTGGCGCCGCTGTAGTCCTCCACCCCGGCGATATCCGCGCCGTAGGGGTAGATGAGAATGTCCGTGTCCCCCAAAATGGGCTGGCACTGCGTCTCCCACTTGTCCGTGTCCTCAATGAGCGCATCCACGGAAATGCTCTGCAAAGAGGGATGGCCGAAGCTGTGGCTGGCAAAGACATAGCCGTCGTCCTTCAGGCACTGGGCTACGGCTTTGGCGTCGGCCACCTCTTTTTCATAGGCCGCGTCGCCCAGAATCTCCCGATACTTGGGATGGGTGCGGTAGCCCAGCACCCCCTGATAACCGGTGATGCCCAGAATCGCCTTGGCGCCCCGGTAGGAAAAGTCCGGATGCTGCTCCAAAAACTCGTCCAGAATAGGTACCAGATCATAGGCACCCGTCACGGTCTTGCCGTCGGCGGTAATGTAGGCGCAGGTGGGTTTGCCGTCTTCGCCCACCACCAGCCGGGTGGCGAAGCCGTCGCCGTCCTTGTCTGCCTTGCCGTCGCCGTCGCCGTCCACCATGTATTCATAGTAATTCACGTCGTCCTGAGACATGATCAGCGGCTTTTTCTCCGGCGGAAGCATAATATCCCCCTGCTTCATCACCTGGGTGCCGTCAGGCTGTTCCTGAAAGGAAGCCAGATCGTGGATGTCCACCAGCACATAGCCCTCTTCATAGAGGATGTCCAGCATGGTGCGGAACTCGTCCACAGTGGTCATGAACACGTTGTAGCCGTCAGAGCTGTCGTCGCCGTCAAAGGCTCGTGCCGTGTCCGCCACCAGACTGTGAAAGAAAATGTGGGGGATGGTGGTGGTGTCGCCGTAGCGCACAGTTCTTGCCTGCGCCGCCGTGTAACCGTCGTAGGCGGCCTTCAGTTCTTCCGTGGTCTGCCAGCCGCTGCAGGTCTCCACCAGCGCCTTTGCCCCGTCATAGTCGTACTGCTGCGCCAGACGATCGGCCTGCGCCAGCAGCCCCGTATAAGAGGGCTCTGTAGATTCCGTGGTTTGTTGGGTCTGGGACACCTCCGTCTGGGTCCTTTCTTTTGCGCCTATCACAGCCTTTACGGTAAAATATGTAGTAAGAATCACTGCCAGCGCCACCAGCGGCACCAAAAAGGTATGTTTTTTTCTTCTGCGCCGTCTGCGGCTGCGAACCTGAATCTGCTGCTCCATCCCGGCTCCCCTCCATGTGCGTCATTCTTCTTTCAGAATACCATCTTTTCCACCGCTGTGTCAATGGTATCCGGCAGAAAATTCGTTGTTTCCATCCTTTTTTTATATGCTGTATATTTTGACGTGGGAAACGCCGGTTTGTTCTGGCAGATTTTTGTATTTTTTATAAAAATCAGGCGCGCGGTGTGATGGCACCGTGCGCCTGATTTGTTCTGCCCTTGTCTCTTTCGCCGGATCGGCACAGGCCGTCAATACAGACCCGCGCCCTCGCCGCCGTTGTCCCCGCCGCTACAGATCTTCTTGCCGGAAGACGCGCCGATGCGGTTTGCGCCGGCCTTTATCATGGTCACGGCGTCAGCATAGCTGCGCACGCCGCCGGAAGCCTTGACGCCCATATCCGTGCCGACAGTCTGGCGCATGAGCGCCACGTCCTCCGCCTTTGCGCCGCCGGTGGAGAACCCGGTGGAGGTCTTGACAAAGTCCGCCCCCGCCAGCTTGGCCATGGTGCAGGCCTTGACCTTTTCCTCGTCGGTGAGCAGGCAGCACTCAATGATGACCTTGACCAGCGCACGGCCGCGCACGGCGCTGACCACGGACTCGATGTCGCGCTTGACCAGCCTCCAGTCGCCGGACTTGGCAGCGCCGATGTTCATGACCATATCCACTTCGCGGGCGCCGTTGGAAGCGGCGTTACTGGCCTCAAATGCCTTGGCCTCGGGCGTCGTCGCGCCCAAGGGGAAGCCGATCACGCAGCAGGGCGTCACGCCGCTGCCCGCAAGCTGCTCTGCAACAAACTTGATGTAGCTGGGATTGACACATACGCTGGCAACCTTCAGAGCTTTGGCCTCGTCGCAGACCTTGCGGATGTCCTCCACCGTGGCCTCGGGCTTGAGCAGTGTGTGGTCGATATACTTGGCCATGCCTGCCGGGGTGAAACCGGTCTCTTCCGCCACCGTCGGGGCGCCCTCCTGCTTGGGGCATACCTCGTCCGTTACCTGACGGATGATCTCGTTGACGTCAATGCTCATAATGTAATCTTCCTTTCCTGTTTGCCGGGAGCCGCCGTGGCCGGCGGGGCGTTCCGGCGCGTATTCCATAGGTATTTTTATTTTAGCATAGTTTTTTCCGGTTGTACAGGGATTTTTCAGGGATTCTTTTATGAAAATATCCGTTTTCCGCGCCGGTCAGAAGGATTCGGCAAAACGCATAAGCATGGCTGCGGTCTGGCAGCGGGTGGCCTGTGCCAGCGGCAGCAGATAAGACCGACCGTCGGCTTCTTTGGAGCCGGTAATCAGGCCGCTTTCCACCGCCCAGCCAAGGCACTGCACCGCCCAGGCGTCCGCCTTTGCCCCATCGGGGAAGTCCTGCAAAGAAGCCTGGACACTCACATCCAGCCCCCGGCTGGCGGCATAGCGGTACAGAAAAGCGGCAATCTGCTCCCGAGTCACATAGGCGTGGGGTGCAAAATGCCCCTTGCCGTCGCCCAGCACGATCTCGTTGGCGCTGCCCCAGGCTACGGCGGCTGCATACCAGTCCCCATCGGAAACGTCCGAGAAGCTGTGACCGCCCTGCACCGTCTTCTCCCCGTCCAGACGCCACAGCACCGTTACCAGCATGGCGCGGGTCATGGGCGCCTCGGGCAAAAACCGTCCGTCCGGTTCGCCCACCATGAGGCCGGCGCGGTAGACATACTCCACCTCATCGTAATACCATGCCTCCGGGCTCACATCCGTGAACGGCAGACTTTGCGCGCTCTGGGGGGTGAAAACCACATGCACCGTGTGGTCGCGCTGGATGTTGTAAAAGGCCACCTGCGTGTGATCTTCCCGCTCCAGCCCGTCTACCAGCACCTGTCCCACTTCGTAGCCCTCCGCCGGGGTGAAGCTGACCGTTACCTGGCTGCCGGCGGCCACGGTCTGGGTAGGCGTCACAGTGCCCATACCCTCCCAGGAGGTGCGCACCGTAAAGCTGCGGGTCACGTCCAGAGGACACTGGCCTTCCAAAAAATGCGCCCTGGTATCCACCGACAGCAGACCGCCGCTCCGGGCGGCCTCCTCCTGCAGCGCCAGAATTTCCGCCTCGCTGTCCACCAGATCGGCGTTGACAAACTTGTCCGTGTCGTTCATCTGATCAAACACAGAGCCGGAATAGGTGGCCACATATTCGTTGGCGCAGATGCGCACCGTTTTCTCCGCCCAGCCGTCTGCCCACCAGCCGTTCTTATAGATGCACTGCCCATCCACTACCAGCGCGTTGACGGTGCTGCCCTGATAGTAGCAGTCCACGCCGGACATCCGCAGATTGTGGCGCAGCGCATAGGAGAGAACCTCCGGCAGCTCTGCATAGGCGATCTCATAGACATACAAATGGTTGCCAAAGGGCGTAATGGTGTAAATATCGCCCTTGGTAATGGTGCGGCGCTCCCCATCCACATAGAAGCTGGTACGGATACCGCCGGTATTGGTAAAGGACACCTGCGCGCCGGTGGCGCGGTTCATGAGATCCGTCAGCCAGTTGCCCGCCGTGGAGCACATGGAATTGCCGTCAATGGGCTGGCTGGTAATGGAGGTGGTGATATAGCCCAACTCCGCCTGTAAAGCCTCCTGCACCCCGTCGATAGCCGTGTGGCTGATGGCCAGCACATCGGCAGCCAACTGCTCCTGATTGGCGGGCGTATCCAGAAGCAGGCTCTTGTTGGCCGAGACGGGCATGGTATCCATACCGGACACCGTTACCTGCCCTTCGCCGTCAAAGCACAAGGACGCCCGGGCATAGGTGCTGGCCTGAGAGGAGGCCTGAATATAAGCCACCGTTCCCTGCACACCGGTCTGCGCCGTATGGGAATGACCGCCGCAGACCAGATCAAAGGCTGAGGCGGAGGAGAGCTGTCCGGCAAGGCTCGAAGCATCGCCGTGAACCAGCAAAATGGCCGCGTCCGCCTGTCCGGTCTGCTTCAGCTCCGCCGCAAGACGTTCCGCCGAGGACAGGCTGGAGGTAATGCGGTAATTCTCGAACCGGGACGCCATAATGGAGGAGGCGTAGTTGACCGCATAGCCGATCACCGCCACCTTTACCGGCAGCTCCGAACCGTCGGAGGCCGTGGCCGTCTTGTCCAGAATCACATAGTCTCTGGTAAAGTCCACCCGGTTAGAAGTTCCGGCCTCGTAGAGGTTGCTGCACAAAATGGGGATCCGGTTTTCATGTATCGTGCCGTTGAGGGTATAATCCGGCATGGTGCCGTCCTCGTCCGTGGTCATTTCGATGCCCCAGTCAAACTCGTGATTGCCCAGCGCCACGGCGTCGTACTCCATGGCGTCAAAGGCCGCCGACATGGGCCAGCCGTCCTGGAGATTGGAAACCACATTGCCCTGATAGATGTCGCCGCCGTCCAGAAGGACGGTCTTGCTGGCGTCTCCGCCCCGGGCGTCGTCCACCTTGTCGGCAATGTAGGCCAGCCGGTACTGGTAGTCCGCCGCATCGTCGTGAGCCGTGTCGGCCAGATAGCCATGAATATCCGAGGTCTCAAAAACCGGCAGCACATAGCTTTCCGCCGCATTCGCCTGCATGGGCGGCAGCAGCGCCGCCAGCAGCGCCAGCACGCACAGCACCGCCAGGGCGCGCCGTCTGATCGAGGTCATAGGTCATTCCTCCTGTTCTGTTTGGGTCAAGTTTTTTTGCCCTTCGGTTCTCCGGCGGAAGCACCCTACCGCCGCGCCGCAGTACAAATACTCTGCTTCAAGCATTTTACATTCCTCCCCATTATACACGAAACCGCGCCGGGGCACAACCGCCAAAGCCGGTCGATTTTCCGCTTTTCGGCAGTTTTTTCATTTTTTGCCCTGCTTTTACAGCCGACGGCAGTAGACCGCACCAAAAAAGCGCTGCCCCCTTGCCCAAAAGCCCTAATTGGATTTTCGGGCAATGCGCAGCACAGCCCAGACCCGGCGGGTCTGGGCTGTGCCTGTATATTTTACTCGGCCATGGGGCTGATTCTTTTCCATCTTGCGTCCGGCGCTGCCGAACGCGGGATTACGGGAACATAAAGCCGAAGCCGTTGCCTCCATAGCCGTAGCCATAGTTGCTGCCGCTTTCCGTCTCCTGAGTTTCCTCCTCCGTCTGCCGGGGTCGCTCGTCAAAGGTGATCTGCGTATCCACATAGGAACCGCTGCGGTAAACGGTAACCCTGGTCGTATCGCCGGATTTATAGGTGTTCAGCGCCGCCGCCAAATCGTTGTAGGAGCCGATGACCGTATCCCCGATGCCCACGATCACATCTCCGGCCTGCAGACCCGCTGCCTCCGCGCAGCTTCCGGATTCCACGGAGCTGATGTATGCGCCTGCCGGCAGGTTCTGGTTGGTCACGCTGGCGGAATCCGCCACTCTCACGCCCATATAGGCGCGGTTTTTCAGATAACCGTACTGCTGCAGATCGTCTACAATGTCCATCACATCATTGATGGGGATGGCAAAGCCCAAACCCTCGATGACCGTGCCGGAATTGGTCTCGCCGGAATACTTGGCAGTGGTGATACCCACCACGTTGCCGTTCATGTCGAACAGCGGGCCGCCGGAGTTGCCGGAGTTGATGGCCGCATCGGTCTGC
>JAQYBZ010000012.1 GCA_029003235.1 Bacillota bacterium | reverse complement strand
CCGTCGGGGTAACCGCGACGCCGTTGTTGTAGTTGCTGCCATAAGTGGAGGAAAGTGCCATGTTCTTCGCCGCGCAGACGATGACGACCTCATCGCCTTCCTTCAGTTCGCTGGTCAGAACATACTCGTTGCCGGGCGTAGGATCGGGATCGGGCGTGGGATCGGGATCGGGCGTGGGCTCGGGATCGGGAGTCGTAGCGTCCTTGACATAGAAGTTCAGAGCAAACAGTTCCTCTGCGCCTTCCGCGATGGTGTGGTATGCGCTCCAATAGGACTTTTCCTCACGCCACTGCATGCGGTACTCTTTTCCTACCTCGCGATCGAGATTCGCAAGATAGAACGCTCCCTCAGTTGCAGCATTCTGCAGCTGCCACTTATAGTTTACTTCGCTGAGCGGCATGCTGGTGTACCCAGTGCCCATAGCAATCTTCTTTCCTTCGAAAGAGAAGGTATAGAAGTCGCCCTCTTTGCCGACTACCCAAACAATGTCAGCAGCAGGATCAGTGATCTTGCCTTCCTTCGGGGTAACCGCGACGCCATTGTTGTAGTTGCCGCCATAAGTGGAGGAAAGTGCCATGTTCTTCGCCGCGCAGACGATAACGACCTCATCGCCTTCCTTCAGTTCGGAAGCCAGAACAAACTCGGTAGCAGTGCCCGTGCCGAGGTCAGCGCCGCAGCGGTCGCAGATGTTGTCGCTGTTCTCATCAATGTGACCCAGAGCCGCAATTTCTTCGGTCTTGGTCTCGCCGCACAGGGCGCAGGTGAAGGTCTTCACACCCGCAGTGGTGCAGGTAGCCTCAGTGGTGACCTCGCCTTCGTCCCACTCGTGTGCGCAGGCAGCCTCGGCACCCTTGACATAGAACTGGAAGCCGAAATCAGTGGCTGTGGGGTTGGAAGAACTATAGCCGCTGATCTTGGTGGTGTCCTTGTTGGCGTTATAGTAGCACTCGATGTAAGCAGGACCATAGCTGTTGGAAAGCGTGGAGTGCTGGATATAGTACAAGCTCTGAGATGCGTCAGCGGAAATGACCTTCCATTCGCCGGTCGCGCCTTCATAATTGGCGTTGTTCGTCAGCTCGAAGTAGGTCTTGCCGTTCGACTCAGACAGCCACATCATGATCTTGTTTTCGCCGTTGACGAAGCTGAAGGTGCCGTTGCCGTTGTCAACAACCGTCCAGACCAGAGATGCGTCGGGAGCGACGATCTTGTTGTCGGTCGGAGTGACGGTTTCGGGCATCAGGTACCAGTCGTTATCCGTCTCGTTCTTGATGGCCATGCCGTGACCCGGGTTGTAGATGACGACCTCATCGCCGTCTTTGATTTCGGAAGCAAGGACAAAGTCGTCGGTGGGTTCGGGGTCTACGGGCTTCTCGGAGACGATCTTGATTCTGCCTTCGCCGTTGATGTCGGTGTAGTCAGAGCCAAGCACACTGTTGGTGGCCTCGATGGTGGCATCGGGGAAGCTCTTTGCATAGTTGGCCAGAACCAGATAGTCTTCCATGACATAGTCCTTGACCAGCTCGGCGCCGTCGAACATATTGAAGCCGTCGCCCATGTCGCGCAGGGTGTAGTTGTAGCCAGCCAGGTTATACTTGGCTTCGGGATCGATGGGAACGTACTCGCCCAGATCCTTGTCGTAGATCTTGACGTTCTGCACACGGTAGTCACCGGTGGGAGCGCCGGTCCAGATCTTGCTCTCCTGCTGGACAGTGCTGGGGATGTAGCTGTGGATTTCATAGGTCACGCCGGAGACTTGCAGGAAACCGCCGTTTTCGCCAACGCCCACATCCTTGGCGCCCCATTCCAGAGCGTCGATGATCTGCTGGCCGGTGACGGTCATGAGGCAGGCCACGTTGCCGAAGGTATGAACAGTCTTGCAGGACTTGTAGGTGACGTCGCCCTTGGGCAGATCCGCACGGATGCCGCCGCCGTTCATCACGGCCAGGTCGCAGTCGAGGCCTTCGGTCTCGTTGAACAGATAATACAGCGCGTCAGCGGTGAAGTCGCCCAGGTTGGTCTCCTGAGAACGGATCAGGCGGGTGCCCTCGTCGTTCTTGATGCGCAGATCTACGTTGTTGGTGGCGATCTTCTCGCCCAGCATATCGTCAACCTGCTTCATCCAGTCGTCCTTGATGGCCTTGGTGGCTGCATCGGAGCCGGTGTAGTCGGTAATCAGCTCGGTCTTGATGCCGTCGGCGGTAATGCTCATGCGGCCAATGGCGTCAAAGTAGCTGCCGGTCTGGGTCAGAACGACCTTGTTGCCCTCGGCGTCGTCCACTTCCTCCATCTCCACGGTGCTGTGGGAGTGGCCGTCGATGAAAGCGTCCAAACCGGTGGTGTTGGCAATGACCTTCTCGGAGGTGTAGTTGCCGGAGGAGGGATCAACGCCCAGGTGACCCAGTGCGATGACATAATCCGCGCCGGCTTCCTTGGCGGAGTCGATGCTGTCCTGCACAGTGGCGTACAGCCCCAGGCCGTCGCCGTCAGTCTCGCTGTCAGCGTCGATGCCATAGAGCCACTCGGTCTGATCTTCGTTCATGAAGTAGGCGGGAGTGGACTTGGTAATGGTTTCGGGGGTGGTGATGCCGATCACGGCGATCTTCTTGCCGCCGACCTCGAAAATCTTGTAAGCATTGAGGACGTTCTCTTCGTTCTCGCAGCGATAGAAGTTGCAGGACAGGTAGGGGAAGTTGGCCTCGCCTACGAGCTCCAGCGCACGAGCCATGCCGTAGTCGAACTCATGGTTGCCCAGAGTGGCTGCGTCATAACCGGCGGCGTTCATCAGCTTGATGATGGTAGCGCCCTTGTCCATTGCGCCGTAAGCGGTGCCCTGCACATGGTCGCCGGCGTCCAGCAGCAGAGTGCCGGCAGCGACAGAAGCGGTCTGCTTCTTCAGATCGGCAATGTTGTCATAGGACAGCGCGTTGTCGATGTAGGTATGGACGTCGTTGGTGTAGTAAATGACGATCTCGCCGTCGTCGGCCAGCTTGTCGCCGCAGTTGGCGCAGACGCCATTTTCATAGTTGTGACCCAGAGCCGCAATTTCTTCGGTCTTGGTCTCGCCGCACATGGTGCAGGTGTAGGTCTTCACGCCGGCCTCGGTGCAGGTGGCTTCCTTGGTGACCTTCCCCTCGTCCCATACATGCACACCCAGAACGGTGTCGTTGAAACGGGCGGTCATGGCTGCCACTTCGCAGCGCAGTGCGTTGGCCTTGGGCAGAATGAGAACCTTGTTGCCTTCCTTGCTGCCCTTCATGATGCCCTCGGCGGCAGCCCACTTCATGGCGTCGACTGCGTAAGAGGAAATCGTGGTGCTGTCAGGATAGGAGGACAGATCGGCGCTGGCGCTCACATCCTGCTTCATGTAATCCTTGGCAAAACGATACAGGAACGTGGCCAACTGCTCACGGGTCACGTTGTCGTTGGGACCGAAGGTGCCGTCATCGTTGCCCTTGGCAACGCCGGCCTTTGCAGCCCATTCAACATAGGGCTGGAACCAGTCGTTTTTGCCGACATCCTTGAAGGTGCCCTGGTATGCGGGGGTCTCGGGCTTACCGGCAAGGCGCCAGAGGATCGTGGCCATTTCGGCACGAGTCAGCTTGTCCGACGGACGGAAACTGCCGTCCGGATCGCCGGCCAGCAGGTCATTGTCTACGCAATACTGTACGCTTGCATAGAACCAGTCGCCTTCCTTAACGTCGGAGAATTTCACTTCTGCTGCAAACGCAGTGGGAAGCAGTGTCAGCATCATGGCAACCGTGAGCAGGACAGCCAGAAGCCGACGGGTGATCTTTGCGTTCATTCTGAGTTCTCCTTCTATCATAAAATATTACCCTTGGGCATGGAAAAACCAGCCCTGTGGCACAGCGTAATTTTAACAAATTTTTTCGCAATAAGCAAGCCTGTTCACAGAAAATATGCATTTTCTCCCTTGATTTTTTGTCCGTCCGTTGTGACAGCTTCCGCGCAGCGTGCGGAAGCTGGGGCAAAATCCGACGAAAGTACAGAAAAACTCCCGCTGAAAAGAGATTCAGCGGGAGTCTGTATTCTCAGGATACTGGCTCATGGGAGCATCGTCAGTTCATGGGGTTATAGTTGACCACGATGCCGTGGGCGGTGAGGGCGGAGACGTCGTTGACATAGGTGCCGAAGGCGTTGACCTGCACCAGATTGGGACAGTCGGCCAGACAGTCAATGGAAGAAATGTTGTTGTAGTCGGCGTCCACATAGTTCAGACTGGGCAGATCGGCCAGACCGTTCAGGTTTTCCAGGAAGTTGTGGGCGGCGCTGAATTTGGTCAGCTTGCTGGTGGAGACAAAGTCCGGCACCGTCTTGACGTCGTTGTAGTCAATGTCGATCTCCGTAATGGATTCGATCCTGGCCAGGGCGTCGATGGAGGTCAGCAGGTTGTCCGACATGAAAAACTTTTCCAGCACCGTGCAGGCAGACAGGGCGCTGGCATCTTCGATCTGGTTATTGGAGGCGTCCAGCTCTGTCAGCTTTACCATGCTTCCCGCGGCGGAAATGTCGGTGAGCTGGTTGTGCGCCAGATTCAGCCGGGTCATGGCCTTGCAGGCGGACAGGGGCGAAATATCCTCCAGCGCGTTGTAGGACACATCCAGTACCGACAGGGCGTTCAGGGAGGCCAGACTGGTCAGGGAGGTCAGGGCGTTGCCCGACAGGTACAGCTCCTCCAGTGCCGCGCAGCCCTTGAGGGGCGCCAGATTGTTGATGCTGTTGTCGTTGAGCTCCAGAATCCGCAGGGAGGTCAGCTCCGACAGGGCGGAAAGGCTGCTCAGGCCGCAGCCGGACAGGTACAGCTCCTCCAGAGAGGCCACCGTGCCGATGACCTGCATATTTTCGCTGGTCAGGCTGCACCCGCTCAGGGTCAGGCTTTTGAGGGAGGGCATATTCTGCAAAAAGGCGAAGTCGCTGCCGCAGGCGTCGTGGACGGTCAGCTTTGTCAGCCCCGTGAACCACACCAGATCGGACAGATCCGTTACCTCCTCCGGCACCTCCAGCTCGGTGATGCCCCACAAATCGTCGGTTTGCAGGGTGCGCTGCCCCTTGTTGAGCATTTCCTGCACCGCTGCTTCCAGCGTCTTGTCGGCAAAGGTCACGTCCTCCACCACGCCGGCCACGGTGTAGCCCTGATAGACCGCCGTGCTTACAAGGCCGTTGTCCGCCACGGCCACGGCGCAGACCGTGGTCTCGCCGCCCTCCAACTGCACCGGCTCCGTATAGGCGTTGGCCGTGGAGGGGTACTGGCCGTCGGTGGTCAGATAGCAGACGCCGCCGTCGCAGGCAGCCTCGACGGAAATATAGTCGCTGTAGAAGCCCCCTTCGGGCGTAATCACCGGCGCGGCGGGACGCAGCGCCTCCAGCGCGGCGCGCGCCGTGTCGTTGCTGATCTGATCCAGCATGAGCTGGGCGTCCATGAGCTTGTCCTCTTCCACATAGGTCTCGGACAGGGCAATATAGAGGTCGGCGTTTTCCGGATTGGCATAAATGGCGTTGACCAGCACATATTCCGTCTTGGTATAGTTGCCGCTTTTCCGGTAGGCCTGGGCCAGCTTCATGGCCAGGTCGGCGTCTCCGGGGCACAGGCTGTAGGCCCGGTCATAAAACCGCACGGCAGCGGCATACCGGCCGCTTTCCATCAGATGGTTGCCCCGGCTGATGCAGAATTCCGCCGTCAGATCCGCCCGGTAGTAGAAGAAAAACCAGTAGGCCGTGATCAGCAGCACTACCACCAACACCAGCGGCAGAATGATTTTCAAAGCTTTTCTCATTTTGAAGCTCCGTTCTCCGTATGAATCTAAGAAACACGACAATTATACAAATCTTCAAAAAATCTGTCAAGTTTTCGGGCTGTGTTTGGAAAAAAATGTCTGTTCCCGCCGTCAAGCGCGGCAGGGGACGGCGGCAGCTTTCCCCCATTTCCCCAAAAAGCGCCCCATTGCCCCGAAATTTTATCAGATTTTACTAAAAAATGTGTAGATTTTCTTGATGGTTTGTGATATAGTGTACTTGGTGGACGTTGGCATTTTCCAGCAGCTTTGTCCGCCGGTCATCATAATTCCGTGCGGGCACATTGCCTGACGGCGATGAGCCACACTATCTTTAGGAGGATATATTATGGAAACTTACGGCATCGAAAAGCTCGGCATCATCAACAGCACCGCTGTATACCGCAACCTGCAGCCGGCACAACTGGTGGAGCACGCCCTGCGCCGCGGCGAGGGCACCCTGTCCAACAAGGGCGCTCTGGTGGTCAAGACCGGGAAGTACACCGGCCGTTCCGCCAAGGACAAATTCATCGTGGACTCTCAGGGCGTACACGACGAGATCGCATGGGGCAACGTGAACAAGCCCATCACCCAGGAGCGCTTCGACGCCTTGTACAACAAGGTCATCGCTTACCTGCAGAACAAGGAGATCTTCATCTTCGACGGCTTTGCCGGCGCAGATCCCAAGTACACCAAGTCCTTCCGCATCATCAACGAGCTGGCCTCCCAGAACCTGTTCATCCGCAATCTGCTGCGCAGACCCACCGAAGAGCAGCTCAAGGACTTCCGCGAGGATTACACCATCATCGCCGCGCCCGGCTTCAAGTGCATCCCCGAGCTGGACGGCACCCGCTCCGAGGCCGCCATTATCATCGACTACGAAAAGCATCTGGTGCTGATCTGCGGCACCCAGTACGCCGGTGAAATCAAAAAGTCCGTTTTCTCCGTCATGAACTACATCCTGCCCAAGGAGAACGTCTTCCCCATGCACTGCTCCGCCAACATCGGCAAGGACGGCGACTCCGCCGTATTCTTCGGCCTGTCCGGCACCGGCAAGACCACCCTGTCCGCCGATCCCAACCGGATGCTCATCGGCGACGACGAGCACGGCTGGGCGGACGATTCCGTGTTCAACTTTGAGGGCGGCTGCTATGCCAAGTGCATCAACCTCAGCCCCGAAGGCGAGCCGGAGATCTACAACGCCATCAAGTTCGGCTCTCTGGTGGAGAATGTCGTCATGGATCCCGACACCCGGGAGTTTGACTTTGACGACGACTCTCTGGCAGTCAACTCCCGCGTGGGCTACCCCGTGGAGTTCATCCCCAACGCAGAGCTGTCCGGCCGCTCCTCCAGCGTGCCCAAGACCGTCATCTTCCTGACCGCCGATGCTTTCGGCGTACTGCCCCCCATCTCCAAGCTGGATAAGAACCAGGCCATGTACTACTTCGTCTCCGGCTTCACCTCCAAGCTGGCCGGTACGGAGATCGGCGTCAAGGAGCCGGTTCCCACCTTCTCCACCTGCTTCGGCGAGCCCTTCCTGCCCCTGGATCCGTCCATCTATGCCGCCATGCTGGCGGAAAAGGTGGAAAAGGCAGGCGCCAATGTCTATCTGGTCAACACCGGCTGGAACGGCACCGGCAAGCGCATGAAGCTCAGCTACACCCGCGCCATGGTTACGGCAGCCCTCACCGGCGCCATCGAAAAGGTTCCCTGCGTCAAGGATCCCTTCTTCGGCGTCAGCGTTCCCACCAGGATCGAGGGCGTGCCCGACGAGCTGCTTATCGTGGAAAACACCTGGCAGGACAAGAAGGCCTATGAGGCAAAGGCCAAGGAGCTGTCCAAAAAGTTCGTGGAGAACTTCAAGAAGTACACCCACATGAGCCCCGAAGTCGTGGCCGCAGGCCCCAAGGCCGACTGAGCCATCCCACTGTGAATCCACCCGGGGAGCCGTCTGCGGCGGCTTCCCGGCCCTGAAAAATCCGGAACGGAGGAAATAACATGGCAACGAGAAAAGTTCAGATCACCGAAACAGTCCTTCGTGACGCCAACCAGTCTCTTATGGCCACCCGCCTGCCCTATTCCGATTACGAGGACATTCTGTCCACCATGGATCAGGCCGGCTACTATTCCGTAGAGTGCTGGGGCGGCGCTACCTTCGACTCCTGTCTGCGTTACCTGGGCGAGGACCCGTGGGAGCGGCTGCGCAACCTGCGCAAGCATCTGCCCAACACCAGGCTGCAGATGCTCCTGCGCGGACAGAACCTTTTGGGTTACAAGCATTACCACGACGACGTGGTGGAAAAATTCGTTCAGCTTTCCATCAAGAACGGCATCGACATCATCCGGATCTTTGACGCCCTCAACGACTTCCGCAATCTGGGCACGGCGCTGGACGCAACCATGAAATACGCCAACAAAAACACCGTGGCCTCGGGCTGCATCTCCTATACCCAGTCCCCGGTACATACGGTGGACAAATACATCCAGATGTGCAAAGAGCTGCAGAAGATGGGCTTCCAGACCATCTGCCTGAAAGACATGGCCGGTACCATGAGCCCCTATGAGGCCGAGCATCTGGTCAAGGGCATCAAGGACGCCGTGGGCGATATGCCCCTGATTCTGCACACCCACTGCACCACCGGCATGGCCTACATGACCGTGACCAAGGCCATTGAATCCGGCGTGGACGTCATCGACACGGCCACCTCCTGCTTCTCCAACGGCACCTCCCAGCCCGCCACCGAGACCCTGTACTACGCACTGAAGCAGTACGGCATCGAGACGGGTCTGAATGAGGAGAAGATCAACAAGGTCAACGACTACTTCAAGCCCATCAAGCAGAAGTACATTGACTCCGGCCGCATCAACCCCAAGTCCATGGCCACCGACGCCCAGGCGCTGGTATACAAGGTTCCCGGCGGTATGCTCTCCAACATGATCGCCAACCTGACGGATATGCACGCCATGGATAAATTCGACGCCGCCCTTGCCGAGATCCCCGCCGTGCGCAAGGATCTGGGCTATCCTCCCCTGGTCACCCCCCTGTCCCAGATGGTGGGCAATCAGGCGGTCACCAACGTGCTGGTGGGCGAGCGCTACAAGAACATCTCCAAGGAAGTCAAGAACTACTTCAAGGGCGAATACGGCATTGCGCCCGCCCCTGTGAGCGAAGATCTGCAGAAAAAGATCCTCGGCGAGGACGGCAAGCCTGTGGACTGCCGCATTGAGGACAGCAAGCGCACCGGCGAGGAATTCAAGGCCGCCAGGGAGGCGCTGGGCGATCTGGCTCGTTCGGAAGAAGACCTGATGAGCTATATCTGCTATCCCGACCAGACCCTTGCCTTCCTGAAAGAGCGCAAGGCCAAGGAAGAAAACGTCGCCACCTACACCATCGAGCCCATGTAAGGAGGCTGCCAATGTTAACGCTGTTTTTAGAGGTCGCCGCCTCCGGCGAAAAACTCAGCTTCCAGGACACGGCCATCACTGCCGTGCTGGGCTATGCGGTGGTCTTTGCAGGGCTGTTTGCCCTGATGGGAGTGCTGTATCTCAGCGGCGCCATTTTTAAGAAGCTCAACGCCAGAAAGGCTGCCGCCGGGCAGGCGGAGGCTGCGCCTGCGGCGCCCGCCGTGCCGGAGACGCCTGCGGCTGCTGCACCCGGCTCCGCCGGCGAGGTCAAGCGCTACTCCGTCTCCGACAGAGAGGCCGCCATGATCATGGCCATTGTGGCCGATCAACTGCAAAAGCCCGTCAACGAGCTGCGCTTCAAGTCCATCAAGGAGGTCAAATAAGCATGAAGTATAAAGTAACCCTCAACGGCAAGACCTATGAGGTCGAGGTCGAGGCCGGCAAGGCCATGCTGCTGGACGAGTACGAGGCCTATGCCCCCGCCCCTGCCGCCGCGCCTGCTGCGGCTCCCGCTGCCGCACCTGCCGCGCCCGCTGCGCCTGCAGCGCCTGCCGCTCCCGCCGCCGTGTCTCTGGCTGCCGGCGAACCCGTCGCCGCTCCCATGCCCGGCAACATCCTGCGGGTGGACGTAAATGCCGGCGACAAGGTCAAGGCCGGTCAGATTCTGGTCATTCTGGAAGCCATGAAAATGGAAAATGAGATCGTCGCTCCCAAAGACGGCACCGTTGCACAGGTGGTCGTTGCCAAGGGCGCCAAGGTGGACACCGGCGATGCGCTGGTCGTGCTGGCATAGGGAGGGCACCGATGAATATTTTGCAGACCCTGCAAAAGCTGATAATGGAGTCAGGCTTTGCAGGCTTCTTCCAGAACGGCGGCTGGCGCAACGCGGTGATGATTGTCATCGCCTGCTTCCTGCTGTATCTGGGCATCAAGAAAAAGTTCGAGCCGCTGCTGCTGGTGGGCATCGCTTTCGGCATGCTGCTGGTCAATGTGAGCTACTTTATCGGGCTGACAGAGGCCGACGCCCTGTATCACCCGGAGATCTGGACAGAATTCCTCAATGAGTCCAGCGTCAACTACCACAGCTACGGCTACATCCTGAAAAACGCCGGCTTCCTGGACATTCTGTACATCGGCGTCAAGTGCGGCCTGTACCCCTCCCTGATTTTCATGGGCGTGGGCGCCATGACCGACTTTGGCCCCCTGATCTCCCGTCCCAGCTCCCTGATTCTGGGCGCTGCCGCACAGCTTGGCGTATTTCTGGCGTTCTTCGCCGCCAACCTCATGGGCTTCACCGGCAATCAGGCTGCCGCCATCGGCATTATCGGCGGCGCGGACGGCCCTACGGCCATCTACCTGACCTCCAAGCTGGCGCCGGAGCTGCTGGGCGCCATCGCCATTGCAGCCTACTCTTATATGGCGCTGATTCCCATGATTCAGCCGCCGCTTATGAAGCTGCTGACCACTAAAAAAGAGCGGGAGACCGTCATGACCCAGGCCAGAGAGGTCTCCAAGACGGAGAAGATCGTCTTCCCCATCATCGTCTCTATTTTCTGCATCCTGCTGCTGCCCTCCACGGCGCCCCTGATCGGCTGCCTGATGCTGGGTAATCTGTGGCGGGAGTGCGGCGTGACCGAGCGTCTGAGCGACACGGTGCAGAATGCCATGATGAACATCGTTACCATTTTCCTGGGCATCTCCGTGGGCGCCACCACCGCCGGTTCCCAGTTCCTGACGGCCAGCACCCTGAAGATCGTGGTGCTGGGTCTGTGCGCCTTTGCGTTCTCCACCGTGGGCGGTCTTCTGGTGGGCAAGCTCATGTACAAGCTCTCCGGCGGCAAGATCAACCCCCTCATCGGCTCCGCCGGTGTGTCCGCTGTGCCTATGGCGGCGCGGGTATCCCAGACCATGGGACAAAAGGCCAACCCAAGGAATTTCCTGCTCATGCACGCCATGGGGCCAAATGTGGCCGGCGTCATCGGCTCGGCGCTTGCCGCAGGCTTCCTGCTGAAGGTTTTCGGCGCGTAAAGAGCCGGTTATACGGGCAAAAAATCCGCCGCGTTTCGGCTGGTGTCCGTAAAACAGTGAAACCGACCTGTGAATTGTTCACAGGTCGGTTTTTATATGCTGCACCGGTGCGGCAGCGCCCGGGGGAGGCTCTGGTGCGTCACAAAAATTTACACCGCACCCTGCTTCCAGCCGGGATGTATGGTGCGCCCGTTTGTTCTGAAAGGAGTTTGCAGCAGCCCGACAAGCCGGAGGTTGTCTTGCTTCAGAGATTCTTCCTGAAACAAATGATTCGGTTTGCTTCCTCAAATCCCATAGCCATATGAAACCTGTAACTATCCAGATTGTCCAATTCACAGTCACTGGCAAATTCAGAACACTTCTTATCCTTTACCCATTTCTCGCACTCCATAAGCAGTTCTTTTGCATATCCTTTATGTCTGTACGTTTCAACAATAAATATGCCTTCCAGATAACCGACAGGAGAAGTTTCAGTCCCTTCCACATAATCTGTTCTAATCTGACATTGCGCAAATCCGACAGCGATATTATCCACATACTTAATAAAGCAAACCGCCTGGTCACTTTGGGTAAGATCCTCAAAATTTTTTTCTAAATCCGGTACTGTGTGATCGCTCCACATTTGGATTGCCAACTCTGCCAATATCCTTGCTTCGCTTTTTGCCGCACATTTTATCATATCTTGATCCTCGCCAAATTCCGAATCCTCTCACGTTTTTACTGAATAAAGTATATCAGAAAAAATGCTGGAATCTACTATCCGTGTGGGAAAACATCCGAAGAAGTTCAGGTTTCTTCGGGCGTACCCGATCCTGCTTTTCGGAAACCGCCCCGTTTACAGCGGATTTTTTGCCCGTTGCGGCGATTGCTCTGTCCGGCCGTACAAACGCCGGAGGCGAAAACTGCGCGCCAAGAGGCTTTCCGTCTACCCCCGCAGGAACGCCACGGCAGCTTTGACGGGGTTATCAGGTAACATCGCAGATTGCCGGGCACAACGATTTGCCCAGTAAGAACAGCGCGGCAGATCAGCCGCGCTGTCGTTGCTTTAATTGCCCTTGTTTTCCGCCGCCACGGTGTCGTTGTTGTGTTCCTGGGCAAAATAGACGTCCATAATGGCCTTGGCCACGTTGCCCAGATTGCCGCCCTGGGCGCCCTTTTCCACATAGACCGCAATGGCGATCTGGGGGTTGTCGGCAGGAGCGTAGCAGACATAGGAGGCGTGGTCGGAACCGCCGGAGCCGTGCTGGGCAGTGCCCGTCTTGGCGCACACGGCAATGTCATAGTCCCCAAAGACCTTGTGACAGGTGCCGTTATCCGCCGTCACCGCCAGGCGCATACCCTCCGTATAGGCGGTGTAGGCCTCATCGGAGATTTCCAGCTTGCTGGCGATCTCGGGCCGGCTCTCATAGAGCAGCTCCTGATAGTCGGCGGAAATAATGCGGTTGAGGAACGTGGCCTTATAGCGCACGCCCCGGTTGGCCAGAGCGGCGGTATAGACCGCAAGCTGCAAAGGCGTGAATTTGTTTTCCGACTGGCCGATGGACATGGACAGGGTGTCGCCGTCCACCCAGCTCTGCTGGTCGGTGCCCTCGTACAGCGCCTTTTTGGTCTCTGGATTGGCGCGGGTGCCGGTGGCTTCGGGCAGCTCGATGCCTGTGGCCTCGCCCAGCCCCAGCGCCTTGGCCGTCTCGTCGATGGGCTTCCAGCCCGTGAGGCGTCCCACTTCATAGAAGTAGTAGTTGCAGGAAACGGCCAGCGCCTGCATACAGTTGATGACCCCGTGGGTCTGATGGTAGCTGGTGTAGTAATAGCACTTGGGCTGATAGGTGTCGTAGTAGGTGTACACGCCCTTGTCCTCCACCTGGAAATAGCGGCCGACGACGCCGGCGTTGATGGCGGCAATGGTGGTGACCATCTTGTAGGTGGATCCGGGGGGATAGGTGGCCAGCAGCGCCCGGTTGTTCATGGGGGCGTATTTGTCGGCGTTGAGCTCGTTGAAATCCTTGTTATAGGTGGCGGGATTGTAGGTGGGATAGCTGGCGCAGGCCAGAATCTGGCCGGTCTTGACCTCGGTGACCACCACGGCGCCGCCCTCGGCGTCCTTGCCCTCGTCCTGATTGATGCCGTTCTCCCGCAGGTCAAGGATGACCTTCTCCAGCGCCTCCTCGGCGGCCATCTGCAGGTTGATGTCAATGGTCAGCTCCACATTGTTGCCCGCCTGGGGCTCCACGGAATAATACTGGGAGAGGATGTTGCCGTCCTTGTCCACCGTGGTCAGGCGCGTGCCGTCGGTGCCGTGGAGTTCCTTCTCAAAGGCCTTCTCCACGCCCTCCTTGCCCACATAGGCGTCCATGGAATAGCCCAGTGCCTCGTAGGTCTCGGCCTCTTCGGCGTAGATCTGGCCTGTTCTGCCCAGCAGATGGGCGGCGTAGGTGGTATTGTATTCCCGCACGGTGCTGGATTCCACCGTCATGCCCGGCACGCCCAGCTCCATGAGGGCGGCCAGATCTGTGGCGTCAACGTCCGTGAGCAGGGTATAGGTGGGCAGAGCGGTGTAATAGCGCAGATCCAGCTCGTAGCGCAGCCCCAGCACGTCCCGCGCTTCCTGCTCCGTCCAGTCGTTGGGGATGTGGAAGCGCTCGCGCATGAGTTTAATGAGCTGGGCGGCGGCAATGTCCGAATCCCAGCCGTACTGGTTGAGAAATTCCTTATAGTAGCCGCTCCAGGCGTCGCTTAAGCTGTCGGTAGTGTATTCGTAGGGCTTCTCCCGGGTCACGGGCAGATGATCCGTAAACGAAATATCCAGCTTGCGGCCGAGGTTTACAAGCTGCCGCAGAGATTCGTTGGGGTCGTCGCCGTTAAACAGGGCGTAGTTGTTGATGACCAGATTATAGCTGGCGCGGTTGCTCACCAGCACATTGCCGTTGCGGTCGAGAATCTCTCCCCGCGCCGCCGTGACCCGGGTAGAATAGGTGTAGCTTCCGGCGGATTGCTCCGCCTGGGTGGCGTCCACCACCTGCACCCGGAACAGCCGCCAGACATACAGCCCCAGCAGCACCGCAAACAGGGACAGAAACACGCCGATGCGGAATTTTGTCTTATACTCCATGATCTCCTCCCGTTTTACCGATGAGCTTGACAATGAGATAGATCAGGGGATAGGCCAGCATGGACAGGGCCACGCCGGGCAGCACCACCCGCCACAGGTTGGAGGGGGCAATGCGCCCCAGCAGCACCTTGAACAGCAGGATCCCGCCCTCGTGGATCACCATGGTCAGCAGACAGCACACAGCGCCCGTCCAGAAGCTCCTGAGCAGCACGGCGATGCACAGCACGGACGACAAAACGGCACAGAACGTCAGCAGCACGATGGACAGATTGCCATAGTCCGCGCCGGACAGGCACCACACGGTGCTGGCCAGCAGGTCGAACACGCCGCCCCTTTCCGGCCCCTCCCGGATACAGACGCAGACGAGCACCAGCGGTACCAGCGTGAGCTTGATGCCGAAAATGGGCAGCCGCGCCAGAATGACCGTCTGCACGATCATGACAAACAGGAAAAACAGGGCGTAGAGGGTCCATTTGAGAATCCCAAGCCACTGCCGCCTGGTCAGATGCAGTTGTTTGAGCATGGCCGCCGCCCCCTTTTCACAGAAGTTTCTCAGGTATTTTCGTAGGCAGTGATGATAAACACCTGCTCCAGATCGTCCAGATCGGCGGCAGGCGTGAGGATGGCGTATTTGGCCACGCCGGTCTCGTCAAAGTCCGCATCGGAGATATAGCCGATGATCAGCCCTCTGGGATAGACCGTGGAGCCGGTGGTCACCACCTGATCGTTGTTGCGCAGCACCGAGTCCGTGGGCAGATAGTCCATGCGCAGCAGTCCCTCCTCGCCGGTGGCGTAGGAGCCCTCCACGATGCCGTTATAGCCGGTGGAGGCCACGGAGGCGCTGATCTCCAGAGAGGAGTCCAGCACCGTGGTGATGGTCGCCCAGTTGCTTCCGGCGTCGGTGACCAGTCCCACCACCTGTCCGTATTCCGTGATGGCTACCATGCCGGCGTCGATGCCGGAATTGGTGCCCTTGCCGATGGAAAAGGTGCTTTTCCAGTTGCTGGCGTCCCACGAAACGATATAGGCAGAGGTCAGCTCATAGTCCTCATGCTCCTGGGTCAGCTTGGCAAGCTGGCGCAGGCGCTCGTTCTCCCGCTGCAGGGAGTCGGCGCTGCGCACCTCGTCCTCCATTTCCATGATCCGCGCCTGCAGCGCCTCGTTCTCCGCCTGCAGCGCCTCATAGTTGAAGACATAGTTATAGTAGCGCTCCGCCTGCCGCATGAGGGCGCTGCCCGCCGAGCGGAAGGGGGAGAGAATGGTCTGAATAAAATTGGTGCCGCCGTCGGTCGCAGGCGTCACCACCGAGACAATGGAGATGGCCACGGCTACCAGCAGCGCCAGAATCAGAACGGAGCGTACTTTGGGGGTAAACAGTTTTTTCAAAGTCTCACCTCTCAGGGACAACTGCGGTTTCACCCAGAACGGGCACGCCAAGCTGCCGCAGCATCAGCGCCAGCGTGCAGACGGGAAGCCCCATGACGTTATAGAAGTCGCCCTCCAGCCGGGAGACGAACAGTGCCGCCCCCTCCTGGATTCCGTAGGCACCGGCCTTGTCCAGGGGTTCTCCTGTTTCAATATAGGTCATGATCTCCCGATCTGTCAAGTCCCGGAAGGAAATCTCCGTCGTGGCCACCCGGGTGAGCGCCTGCCCGCCCCGGCGCACGGTCATGCCCGTCAGCACCTGATGGGTGCGGCCGGACAGGGCGCGGAGCATACGCAGCGCGTCCGCCCGGTCTTTGGGCTTGCCCATGACCTGACCGTCCAGCACCACCACGGTGTCGGCGGCGATAATGACGTCCTGTTCCGACGCGGCCTGACACACGGCCTGCGCCTTTTCCCGGCTGAGCCGCGCCACCTCCTCGTCGGGCGTTCTGTCCGGGGACATGGTCTCGTCAATGTCCTCGGTCATAACGCTGAAATCCACTCCAAGCATCCCCATGAGGACTTGCCGTCTGGGAGATTTGGAGGCCAGAATGATTGCCATGGCTTCCTCCTGTGTGTATGGCTGATGCGCAGCCGGATTTTATTCCACGCCCCGCAGGTACAGGCCTCTGGTGCTGCTGCCCGGCTCAAAACGGCCGCCGGAGCGCCACTGTTCCAGAATCCCGTCTACCTCCCGGGGATTTTCCGTGGTAAATTGCAGCCGCAGCGCCCACAGCCCCATCTGCTGCAGCTCCGGCAGCTTGTCCAGAAGATACAGCTTCTTGCTGTTGAGAATCACATTGCGGCAGGTGTCCTGATCCCGGATGACCCGAAATTCCTCGCCCTTTCGATCCACCAGCTTGGTCTGCCCCGTCTGGCAGGCGCAGACGCCGCTCCGGCCGCGGATGACGCAGTTTTCCGTCAGCATCAGGGGCAGCCGCCCGTAGACGATCAGCTCCGTGGGCACGGCCTTGGACAGATCCCGGATCTGGGGCAGGGTCATTTCAAAGGAGGCCGTGGCGCTGCACAGATCCAGCGCCTGCATTAAATTGGCGGCGCGGGAATTGAACAGATTCAGGCCGAAATCGCCGCACACGCCGAAGCCCCGGGAGCGCGCCAGAGAGATGTGACCCAGATTGCCCGCCAGCACCTTGCGGATACCTGCGGCATAGGCCAGCTCCAGTCCGGCCATGACCTCCGCCGCCTCCGGATCCCGGATGACACGGGGCAGCACCACGGCGATGTCCGTGCGTTCCGGCACGGCATCAATCCAGCTTGTGTCCTGCTTGAAAACGTCCAGCGGCACATACAGCCGGGCGGGCTTCATGGCCAGCAGCCTGGGCGTGATCTGCCCGGCGCGCAGGACGCTGACGGTCAGTCTCGGCGGCTTGGCGCTGCCGGGATAGCGCATGGGCGGCACGTCCCCCTCCAGCGCCAGCGTGTCCTCCCGGCGGCCGCGCACGGCGGTCAGATGGGTCAGCACCTCCCGGCGCATGGCGTTGATGGCGGCGGCCGGCAGGCTCACCCCCGGCTCCACCACGCTTTTGCTCTCCACGCAGTAATAGGGCGTGCCGCCGGTTTTGGCCAGCCGGTCGTGGAGCTCCTGTGTGGTCAGAGGCTTGCTCACGGCCGTCTGGGGCACAGGCCCCTCGGTCTTACAGATGTTGCCCAGATCGTCCTGCACCGCCAGCATGGCGTTCTGGCGGCGGTTGACGATGGCGTAGAACCGCACAGGCACCAGCGGTGCCTCCGTATTTTCATAGCTTGCCCGGGCGGCCTGCATAAGGGGGCGGTTCTCCCGCTCCTTCTGGCGCACGCCAAACATCTCCGGGCCTTTTTTGCCCACATAATAGCCCTGAGTGAAGCCCTGCCGGGAAAAGGCGTCCCGCAGCTCCATGACCTCCTGGGCGCTGACGCTCCGGCCGTCGATGGCCGCCCGGTAGATGCGGGTGGCAATGGCCACATATTCCGGACGCTTCATGCGCCCTTCGATCTTCAGGGAGGTCACGCCCATGCGTTCCAGCTCCCGCACCCAGAAGATCAGGCAGTTGTCCTTCAGGCTCAGGGGGTATTTGTCCTCAAAATGGCCGTAGCCGTAGGGCAGACGGCAGGGCTGGGCGCACTGCCCCCGGTTGCCGGAGCGTCTGCCGATGACGGAGGACATATAGCACTGGCCGGAATAGCACATACACAGCGCCCCGTGGACAAAGACTTCGATCTCAATGGGGCTGTTGCGGCAGATAAAGGCGATCTCCTCCCGGGGCAGCTCCCGCGCCAGCACCGCCCGCTGCAGTCCCAGCTCCGCCGCCTGCTGGACGCCGGACAGAGAGTGCAGACTCATTTGGGTGGAGGCATGCAGAGGCACCTCCGGGGCGATCTGGCGGCACAGGGCCGCCACACCCAGATCCTGTACGATGAGGGCGTCCACGCCGCTTTTTACGGCAAGGCCGATGATCTCCGCCGCCCTGGGCATCTCCCGATCCGTGACAAGGGTATTCAAAGCCAGATGCACCTTGACGCCGCGCACATGACAATAGCGCACGGCGTCGGGCAGCTCCTCCGGGCTGAAATTCTTCGCCCCCTGACGGGCATTAAAGGCGCCGCAGCCCAGATAGACCGCGTTGGCGCCGTTTTGTACCGCGGCGCGCAGGGCGTCCATGGAGCCGGCGGGAGATAACAGTTCGAGCATATCAAAAACCCCATTCGGTGTGTAACGTCTTCGGTAAAAGAGCCGTCCGCAGCGCCCGGCCTGCGCCGGAAAAATCCGGGTGGTGCGCCGGGACGGTCGAGCAGTATAAATTATATCATACGCCCCGCCGGAAAAGCTATAGCAAACCACAATTTTTACCAGGAAAAAACTGGAATTGCCCGGACGGCTTTCGGCATTTTCACAGAAAAATTACATTTCGACACCGTTTCCCACCCCACCACAACCGGTAGTTTTTGAGTAGACATAATCCCCCAAAATAACCCGCCCGCCTTGGGGAGAACCCCTGGATTTTTCCACACAATCCACAGAATTATTCACAGCTTGACCCGAAAAAAACCGGCGAAAAGCGTCGAATTATGGAAACCCGCGAAAAAAATTTGTGGGTTTTCCACAGCCCGCCGTCTTTCCCTTCCGTTCCCCGATCCCCGCGCCCGTTCTCCCGCCTGCGACAGGCTTTTTCCCGGCGCAGCGGGCAGGGCGAAAAAGCTGTTCATGGGGATAACCTGTATTTTTACGCCGGATTCTCCCGCCCTGCACCGAAAATCCGGCGCAAAACAAGGCGCGTCGCCACCAGTCTCCACCAAACGCCGGCCCGCTGGCCAGAGCTTGGGATTCTGTTGACAAAACAGGGAACGCCGGGCTTTCGCAGGGAGAAATTGAGATTATGTCGCCTTCCGCCGCCGGGCAAGGCCGCCGGTTTTCCCCAGAAAGAGGGCGCTGTGGAAAACTGCCTCTCTCCGAGGGGGCGCCGGGGTTCTTAAAGTTACCATAATTCACGGCTGTGTTCCCCAGATGGGCGCAAAAAGCACCGGCGGACGAAGCGTCCGCCGGTGCGCTTTTACGGACTCACACGCCCAGAAGCCAGAGCTTGATCAGCGCCAGCTCCTCCCGCAGAATGTAGGTCGCCAGCATGGGCAAGCTGGTTTTGGCGCTGACGGCCTGGGCGGGCAGACCCGCCTGCCGGGCAATCTGCCGGGCGCGGTAGACGTGAAAGCTGTTGGTGACAAGGACGGCGTCGGCGGACAGCCCCTCCCGCTCCATGAGCGCCACGGAATTGCGGATGTTTTCAAAGGTGTTGGTAGAGGCGTCCTCCCGGTAGAGCCGCGCCGGATCAATCCCCCGGCCGCACATGGCGCGATACATACACTCGGCCTCGGAGATGTCCTCGTCTCTGCCCTGCCCGCCGGAGAGTACGCAGACGGCCTGCGGGTTCTGCTCCAGATATGTACAGGCGGCGTCGATGCGGTAGGACAGCAGCAAAGATGGCGTCTGGCCGTGTACCTGACAGCCCAGAACGATCACCGTGTCACAGCCTCCGGCATTGCTGTGCATCCCGCTGAGCACCAGCCCCGTGAGGACGCCGAAAAGCACGGTGAGCGCCAGCACCAGGCAGCCCGCCGCCGTCAGCACCGCCCTGCCTCCCTTTTTATGCCACAGCCGTGACAGCCACGCGGCAAATTTTTTTCGCCGGCGCCACAAAAGCAGCAGGCCGGCGCATACGGCCATGCCCAGCACGTTGGCGATGCTGACAACCCCGGCGAACACCGGCGCCAGAAACCACACAAACAGCAGCAGCAAAATCAGGCAGGGCAGCGCCCTCAGACAGCGCTTCATGGCGTACACTCCTTTGATAGAATACCAGCGCAGGCGGTGCAAAACTGCACCGCCTGTGGTTTAACAGTAAAAGTCCTTGATGCGCTTGGCCCGGCTGGGATGGCGCAGCTTGCGGATGGCCTTGTTTTCGATCTGGCGGATGCGCTCACGGGTGACGCCAAAAATCTGCCCCACCTCTTCCAGTGTGTGGGTGCGGCCGTCATACATACCGAAGCGCATTTTCAGCACGTCGGCCTCCCGTTCGGTCAGGGTGTCCAGAATCTCCGCCAGCGCCTCGGACAGCAGGGTGTTGGAGGTGGCGTCCGCCGGACCGGGCGTGTTGTCGTCCTCCACGAAGGAACCGATGGTGGTGTCCTCCTCGTCGCCCACGGGGGTGTCCAGAGACAGGGTATCCGCCGCCGTGCGGTTGGCCTCGATGATCTTTTCAATGGGAAGGTTCAGCTCGTCGGCAATTTCTTCCAGCGTCGGCTCCCGTCCCAGCTCCTGCACCAGCTTGCGGTTGCAGCGGGTGGCTTTGTTGATGACCTCTACCATATGCACCGGCACCCGGATGGTTCTTGCCTGATCGGCAATGGCTCTTGTGATTGCCTGCCGGATCCACCAGGTCGCATATGTAGAGAATTTGTTTCCCTTTGTATAGTCGAACTTGTCTACCGCCCGGATCAGCCCCGTATTGCCCTCCTGAATCAGATCCAGAATATGCAGGCCTCTGCCGGAATATTTCTTTGCAATGGAGACCACCAGCCGCAGGTTTGCTTCCGTGAGCTGTTTTTTTGCCTTCTCGTCCCCCTCGGAGACACGTTTTGCCAGCGCCAGCTCCTCCTCGGCAGTAAGCAGGGGGATCTGGCCGATCTCCTTGAGGTACATCCGCACAGGATCGTCCAGATTGTATTCCGCCGCCAGCTCCACCGGGTCGATGATCTCTTCCTCGGCTTCCGCTCCGGGCAGCTCCTCCAGCACCGGGTCGGGATCCAGCTCCAGCTCGGCGCCTGCAATCTGGATGCCCATGGACTCAAACATCTCGTAGATCTGCTCGATGCGGTCAGAGGAAATATCCAGTTTCTCCAGTTCGGCATTGAGTTCGGAAGCCTGAAGCACGCCGTCCTTTTTTCCCTTGTTGATCAGGGCAGTCAGAGGAGCCGTCAACGCCTCGCTGAGTTTTCCCGCTTTCTTTGCAGTTGCCATGTTGCACTTCCTTCATCCACACAGGTGATACAAGGTATCCGTTTTCCCGCTTTCTGCCGGCAATCAGGCCGTGGCCGCCCGGTATCCATGGGAAAACAAAGCGTATTCTGTCCGGCTCCGGGAAAACCCGGTCTTTGCCGGCGGCAGCATACGTTCTTAGAATAACCCGAAAATCCAATCCATTATATATCATCCCAGGTTTTATGACAATACCTTTTTTTATTTTTTTCGGAGTTTTCTGCTTTTTTCTACATATCCTATGGGCAGAAACGCCCCAGGCGGGCGCTGCACCTCAAATTTTTCGCCGGTTTCTGAAGCCTAGCCTAACCGTTTTTCGTTTTTTTATTCGGCAAACGGAAAAGCGCGGAGCGCCAAAGCGCTCCGCGCGGTCTGCACAACGCAAAAAAGACGGCTATTTCTGAAATTTCCGGCTCTCCGCCACGGCCAGCTCGTCGCACCGGCTGTTCTTGGGATGTCCGGCATGCCCCTTGACCCAGTGGCAGTGCAGCTCATGGATCTGCGCCAGCTCCAGCAGCCGCTGCCACAAATCGGGATTGAGGGCGGGTTTTTTGTCCCCTTTTCGCCAGCCGTTGGCCTGCCAGGACTTTGCCCAGCCCAGATTCAGGGCGTCGATGACATATTTGGAATCGGAATACAGCTCCACGATACAGGGCTGCTTGAGCTGGGAAAGGGCGCAGATCACCGCCGTCAGCTCCATGCGGTTGTTGGTGGTGCTGGCCTCACCGCCGGACAGCTCCTTTTCCACGCCGCCGTAGGACAAAATCGCCCCCCAGCCTCCGGGGCCGGGATTGCCGGAGCAGGCGCCGTCCGTATAGATGGTCACGGTTTTCATAGGTTCCCTCCTGTGTCTTTGGTACGATTCCGCCCGTTGGGGAACCTCCGCTTTCATTGTACCACGGCCAATGCCCCGGCGCAAGAAAAAAAGCGCCCTCCGCACAGCGGAGGGCCAGTCAGGTTGTGGGATTGGCGCCGGCGCGTTGACGGACGCGCCGGCACGGGATATGAAGTGCGCTCGTATTGGATAAGCTGCGCTTTTATTCTAGCGCCGGCGCAGGAAAAAGTCTGTCACAATCTGGCGACAGCGCCAATTTTTTTCAGTTCCGCCCGCACCGGCGTCTCCATGGGCTGCCCATGGCGGCAGATGTCGCCGGACGCGCCTTGAAGAACGGGTCAGATCGTATGAAAGATCATACCGGCTGGCGAATCTGGTCTTTGGGAATCAGATCATAGTCGTACATGACCTTGGAATGATTGGCCAAAACCAGCTCCCGCGCCAGTTCTTCTCCGGTCTGCACGTCCTCACTCACCCGGTAAACCCGGCTGTTGCGGTAATAGCAGCCGTCGGCGTCTTTGGCGAAATGATTG
>JAQYBZ010000011.1 GCA_029003235.1 Bacillota bacterium | reverse complement strand
GCACAGCACCGTTTCCTCTCCGGCGTCCAGCCGCCGGAGCATAGACTGTAAAAGTTTTTTCATCGTGTTGCACCTCTTTGTCAAACGTTTTCACGTTATGTTATATTCAGTATAACGCAGAACCTCCGGGAATTCCAGCAGCGGGATTCCGCATGGCTGAATTCTTCATCGGTTCTATCAAAATGATTTCAAACAGGCGTCCAGAGAAAACCGCTGCCAAGGTTCTCTGTCCGGGGGCCGTTGGGAAAAGACTCGTTTTTCCCCTGTGCGGGGATGAAAAAACTCCAGCCGCCATGACCACAGGGCGATGGGGCAGCCGTCATCCAGAAGACTGTACTTCCGGTCGCCTACCAGAGGAAAATTCCGGGAAGAAAACTGCGCACGAATCTGATGAGTGCGTCCCGTTTGCAGATGGATACGCACACAGGACAGACCATCCGTCTGTGCCACCGTGCGGTAATCCAGCACAGCCGGCTGCACGCCCTTTCCGGGATTGTCGGTGACATAGGTCTTGCGCTCTTTGGGATCGCGCCGGAGCAAATCCGTCATGGTTCCCTGCGCCTCCGTTTGCCCATGAACCACCGCCAGATATTCTTTATCAAAGCAGCGCTCCCGCATCTGCCGGGACAGCTCCGAGGCCGCCGAAGCACTGCGCGCCAGCACCATGACCCCGCTGACCACCCGGTCAAGGCGGTGTACCGTGCGCACGTCCGCCTGTTCCTCTCCAAGAAAGTCCCGCAGCGCGGACGGCAGACCGCCCGGTTCGTCCGTGGACAGCATCCCGGCAGGCTTGATACACACAATGATTTCATCGTCCAGGTACAGAACCTCCATGGCCGCGCCTCCTCTCATTTTGACATTATACCCCACGGCGCTTCTGCCCGTCAATGGCAAAAGAAAATAATCCTGTGGCGCAGACGCCCCCTGTCAGCCCGGAAAAGCATTGCATTTTTTCTGCCCGTGTTGTAAAATGTTCCACGGGAGGGAACGCCATGAGAAGCGAGATCCGTCTGCCTGACGGGTACCATGAAATTGACCGTATCGACTTACAGGAAAACCGGCGCCTGGGCTTCCGTATCGGACTGGCCGCCGTGGCGCTGGCCGTCCTGATGATCGCGGTCGCCGCCGTCTTTGTGCCCCTGACAGAACTGTTCAGCCCCCTTGTGGGCATCCGGCTCTACATTGCCCGGCTTCTGGCACTGGTGTTGGGCGCTGCCGCCTACGCGCTGCTTCACGAGCTTATGGAGGGCTATCTGCTGCGCCGCTTCGGCAGTGTCAAGGAAACCTATCACATGAGTCTTCTGTCCCCCAGTGTGGGGAGCAACGCCTATTTTGACAAAAAGCGTTATCTGCTCATTGTCCTTATGCCCACGGTGTTCTGGACAGTGGTGCTCACCGCCGCCTGCTGCTTTGTGCCCCGTTCCTGGTTCTGGGTGGCTTATCTGATTCAGGTCTTTAATCTCTCCGGCGCAGTGGGAGACTTTTACCTGTGCTTCCGCCTGTCCCGACTGCCGCTGGATATTCTCATACAGGATTCCGGCACCCAGGTGCGCGTCTATTCCCGAACGGAAAAATTGGAAAAACGGCCAAAATAGGAAATTTTAAGGCTGTGGAAAATGGTTTCATTTTCCACAGCCTTGTTTTTCCGGGACAACGCCCGGCTAATGTGTTCACTGTTGGGGTTTTTCAATGACCACGGCGCACATTTTGACAAACAGCTCTTTCAGCCCTGGCAGCTTGGCCAGAGGCGTCAGAATTCTGCGCAGGGGCAGCTCCCGATACCAATAGGGCGTAATGCCCATCTGCCGGAGCATCCTGCGGAAGCGCCGAATGGTCATTTTATTGATATAGGTGATCTTCTCCCGATTGTTGGGATCGTCGCCGAAGCGCAGCGCCAGCCGCTCCTGCTCATCGGGCAGGCCGTGGATCAACTGACAGTAGGCAGCGCACAGCGTCTTTTCCGAAAACAGGATATGCACCCAGGGGATGCCGATCACGTCGCTCATATGCGCACCGGTGGGGTGATAATAGGGCGGGAAGTTAATATAAATTCTTCCGCCGGGCTTGAGCAGCCGCAGCGCCTCCCGCAGTGCAGCCTCCGGGTCGGACACATGTTCCATGAAGTCGTTCATGATCACCGTGTCAAAGGTGTCGTCCTCCAGTGGCAGCCGGGTGGCGTCTCCGCAGAGGAAGCGGAAGCGGTCTTCATAGCCCAGCTCTCTGGCAAAGGCCTCGGCCTCCGCCTGATAATGGGAAACCACATCCACGCCCACGACCTCTTTTGCCCCGACGGACAGATAATACAGGCTCTTGCCGGCCGCGCCGCAGCCCATATCCAGCACCTTGTGTCCTTCAAAAATATCCTTGGGGGTAAACCTCGGCGCAAAGCACGCCACGGTCTTCTCTCCCCACTGGTACTGCCACTGGGCGTAGGTCTGACTGCCGTCGTTTTGCAGATTAAAGGGATGCTGGATGGGCGGAAACAGCTTGTTGAGCTTGAGCAGAAGCCAGATGGAAAATCGCATAGAAAAACCTCCCGGTCTGTGATTGGGTCAATGGCTCAGCGAACGATCAGGTTGACCAGCTTGTTCTTCACAACGATGGTCTTAACGATCTTTCCGCCCGCTTTTTCCAGCGCTCTGGCAATCTTCTCGTCCTGCGTCGCCGCCGCTACCACGGCGTCGTTGTCCAAATCGGCCTGTACATGGATGGTGCCGCGGAACTTGCCGTTGAGCTGCACCGCCATGTCCACTTCAGCATCCTTGCACTTGGACTCGTCGTATTCCGGCCATGCAGACACGGAGCAGATGCCCTCAAAGCCGTGCTGCTGCCACAGCTCATCGGCAATGTGGGGTGCAAAGGGGCTGAGAAGCTGCAGATAGGTCTTCAGCTCCGCACGGTTGCAGCCATTGGTACCGAACTGATTGAGCAGCGTCATGAGGGCGGCAATGGCCGTATTGGTCTTGAGCTGATCAATGTCCGAAGAGACCTTCTTGATGGTCTTGTGCATGGCGCTCTCGTTGGCCTTGGAATAGGCCGTGGCGTCGTCCCGGACGTTCTCCGCCAGCGCCCAGACCTTGTCCAGAAAGCGCTTGCAGCCCTTAACAGCGTCGGATGACCAGGTGGCCGCCTTTTCAAAGTCGCCGATGAACATGATGTAGGTGCGCATGGTGTCCGCGCCGTAGGCGTTGATCACGTCCGTGGGGTTGACCACGTTGCCTCTGGACTTGGACATCTTTATGCCGCCCTCACCCAGAATCATGCCATGGCTGGTGCGCTTGGCGTAAGGCTCCCTGGTGGGCACTACGCCGATGTCATAGAGGAATTTATGCCAGAACCGGCTGTAAAGCAGGTGCAAGGTGGTATGCTCCATGCCGCCGTTGTACCAGTCCACGGGAGACCAGTATTCCAGCGCCTCCTTGGAGGCCAGCTCCTTGTCGTTGTGGGGATCCATATAGCGCAGATAGTACCAGCTTGAACCCGCCCACTGGGGCATGGTGTCGGTCTCCCGCTTGGCAGGGCCGCCGCAGCAGGGACAGGTGGTATTGACCCAGTCGGTCATCTTGGCCAGAGGGCTTTCGCCGTCGTCCGTCGGCTCATAGCTCTCCACCTCCGGCAGCAGCAGCGGAAGCTGGTCTTCCGGCAAGGGAACCGTGCCGCACTTTGGACAGTGGACGATGGGAATCGGCTCGCCCCAGTAGCGCTGGCGGGAGAATACCCAGTCGCGGAGTTTGTAATTTACCTTGGCCTTGCCCAGATTCCGTTCTTCCAGCCATGCGACAATGGCTTTCTTGGCCTCGGCCACGGACATACCGTTGAGGAACTCGGAATTGCACAGCGTGCCGGTCTCCACATCCGTAAAGGCCGCCTGTTCCACGTCTCCGCCGGCAATGACCTCAATAATGGGCAGGCCGAATTTCTTTGCAAATTCCCAGTCACGGGTATCATGGGCAGGCACCGCCATGATGGCGCCGGTGCCGTAGCTTGCCAGCACATAGTCGGAAATGAAAATGGGGATCTGTTTGCCGTTGACAGGGTTGATGCCCCGCACACCCTTAAGCTCCACACCGGTCTTTTCCTTGTTCAGCTCCGTGCGCTCCATATCGGACTTGGCGGCGGCAAGCTTCTGGTATTCTTTGACCTGCTCCGGATTCTCCAGCTTGTTCATCCACTGTTCTACCAGTGCATGCTCCGGGGATAAAACCATATAGGTGGCGCCGAAAAGGGTGTCCGGGCGGGTGGTATAGACCACAATCTCATCGCCCAGCGTGGTGCCGAAGCGCACCTCAGCGCCGTGGGAACGGCCGATCCAGTTGATCTGCTGGGTCTTGACCCGGTCGATATAATCCAGCCCCTCCAGATCGTCGATGAGCCGGTCGGCATACTTGGTAATGCGCAGCATCCACTGGCTCTTTTCCCTGCGCACCACAGGCGCGCCGCAGCGTTCGCAGACGCCCTCCACCACTTCTTCGTTGGCCAGCACACACTTGCAGGAGGTACACCAGTTCACCGGCATCTTTGCCTTATAGGCAAGGCCGTGCTTGTACATTTGCAGGAAGATCCACTGGGTCCACTTGAAATACTCCGGATCGGTGGTGTTGATCTCCCGCGACCAGTCAAAGCTGTAGCCAAGGGCTTTGAGCTGACTGCGGAAGGTCTTTACGTTGTTTTCCGTAACGGTTCTGGGATGGATATGGTTTTTGATGGCATAGTTCTCCGTGGGCAGGCCAAAGGCGTCGTAGCCCATGGGGAACAGCACGTTATAGCCCTCCATCCGCCGTTTGCGGGCGATGACGTCCATAGCGGTATAGGGTCTGGCATGGCCTACATGAAGACCTACGCCGGAGGGATAGGGAAACTCAATCAGGCCGTAGAATTTCTTTTTATTGGGGTCGATATGCGCCTCATAAAGCTTCTGCTCATCCCATATTTTTTGCCACTTTTTCTCTATTTCAGCAAAATCGTATTTCATTGTATCGATCCTTTCCCCTGTATTCTTCAGTCGTTCCCCTCTGCCGTATCCAGGGCAATGGGGGTGGCGTCGTTCCACAGCCGCTCCAGATCATAGAACGCCCGGGCCTCTTCCGTAAAGACGTGTACCACCAGACTTCCGAAATCCAGCAGCACCCAGGTGCCGCTGCGGTGACCCTCCCGGTGCAGGAGCTTTTCACCGTTTTCCTCCACCACCTGCTCCACATAGTCGCACAGGGTCTTTACATGGGTATTGGACGTGCCGGTGCAGATGAGAAAATAATCTGCCAGTGTTGTGACCTCTGTCACCTCCAGCAGGCGCACTGCCATGCCCTTTTTGCTCTCCAGCGCGGCTGCCGCTTTCATTGCGATCTGTTTTGTCATTGCCATTTTATTCCCTCAATTTTCTACCGGCTGATCTGCGCGGATCTGCAGATCCTCCGGTTTGATTTCCGTTTCGTATGGGTTGAAATATCCGTTTACCACATCCAGCACCGCCTGGGGGCGGAGCTGGTAATATGCGCCGTCGTTGATCATCACGCCGTCCCCCTCCAGCGTGAAGGTCTGCATCTGGTCAAAATCGCAGTCCAGCAGTTGGACACCCAGATAGACCAGATTGCCCACGGTCATGTCCGTTTTGATCTTTTCAAAGAAAATATTGGAAAATTCATTGATCTTGGCGATGGTGGAAATAGACAGGCACTTTTTCGCCAGCGCCTTGCAGAAGTCCTGCTGGACTCTGGTTCGCTCGATGTCGGCCTCCGGATAGGTGCGAAAGCGAACGAGCTGCATGGCCTTGTCTCCATCCAGATGCTGACGGCCTTCTTTCAGGTCGATATACAGATCCTGCACCGGATCCTCATAGTGCATATCCTGCGGCACGTCAAAGTCCACGCCGCCCACCAGATCCACCATCTGACAGAATGCCGACAGATCTACCAGCAGGTAGGCATCCACCCGGAAGCCGAGAATCTGCTCCAGCGTATCCTCCAGCGCCATAATTCCCTTCTCGCCTTCGCCGTTGGCGGCATAGACGGAATTGATCTTGGGCACAGTGTAGTCGCCGCTGACCAGCGTATCTCTGGGGACGCTCATCAGCGCCACCGTGTGTTCGCTGCTGTCCAGCCGGGCGATCATGATGGTGTCCGTGCGGGTGCCGTCGCCGTCGGTGCCCAGAATGAGGATGTTGTAGTAATCCTCCTTATGGCTGACAGGGATCTCCGCCTGCACGGAATCGCCGGTGAAGTTGTTGGTGGTCAGATAGTATTTCCGGCTCGTTCCCGTATCCGTCTGCGTGTCCACTGTGCCGATGGGGGCCGTGACGTAGGTCTTCCACAGATCGGCGCCCACAGCGTACACCGTGGCGCCCAGAATCACCAGACTGACCAGCACCAGCAGCAGTCCCTTTGCCCAGCCGGGCAGCGGCCGCGCTTTGATCTCCTCCTCCGCCTCGTCATAGGCCTCCTCATGGGAGGGTTCGTCCTTGAAATAGTATTCCTCCCGGGGCGGCTGCGCCGGTCTGCGCTCCCGCAGGGCTTTGGGCTGATCCTGCGTCAGGTCCTCCTCGTTTTCGGAAATGACGGACAGCACCAGCTCGTCCAGATCCTTTCCCTCCACGTCCGGCTCCTGCCCCTCCTGCCGGGAAAACAGTCCGTCGCCCTGGAACATAAAATCCTCATTGGGAGGCGATTGCTGTTCCTCGAAGGGATCAGTGAATTGTTCCCTGTCGGCAGTTTTTGACCACTTGCCCTTTGCACTGTTGCCAAACAGTTTCATTGTTTCATCCTCTCCTGAGACAAATATTGCCATGCCTGCAGGGAATTGGGGTCAACAGGCTTTCCTCTGCTTTTCAGCAGCTCCAGCGACATGGCAAAGCCCTCCAGCAGAGCGGCGTCCAGATCCTCCCACACCAGCCGGCGCAGGGTCTGCACCCCCTCAAAATCGCGGTTGGGCTCCATGTAATCTGCAATATAGAGAATCTTCTCCAGCAGGGTCATGTCCGCCTTTCCGGTGGTATGCCAGAAAATGGCGTCACAGACCAGCGGAGACTCTCCGAAAATATGTTCCGCCACTGCCGCGCCGGTTTTGGCGTGAAGCAGCTTTGGGTTGCTTCGTTCAAAATTGGTTAATATTATATCATACCTTTGACATAATAGCAACTGCTGTGTTTCCTCCAGCGCCTTGGTCACATCGTGGAGGATGCCCGCGCGTCTGGCAGCCTCCGGGTCGGCGCCCCAGCGCCGCGCCAGTTGTTCCGCCGTCTGGCAGCAGCCGATCACATGGGGCACTCTCTGGGGCTTGTGCAGGGATAAGGAAGCCTCCATGAGTTTCTCAAAAGGAAGCTGCTTCCAGTTCTGACCGCAGGCGTAATAGCCGTGCGTCCGGATGGCGTCATAGACAGGCCGGGGCAGATAGGTCTGGGCGCAGTCCATGGCGATGAGTCTGCGCACCGTGGAAGACGAGATCTCAACGCATTGGTTTTCCACCAACTCCACATGGCCGCGAAGCTGGGTGCGGATGGCCTCCGTTTCCGCCACCAGCCGGGCTTCTTCCGGCTCCTGCGTGCGGTACATCACAGCCAGCGTCGCCAGCCGGGCAATCTGATCCGGGCAGTACCAGTTGCGGAAGCTGCGCAGCATATCCGTACCCATGAGCAGAACCAGCTCATCACCGGGATAGCGTGCATGGAGGCTTTCCAGAGTATCCACCGTGTAGCTGATGCCCTGACGGCGAATCTCCAGATCGCAGACCTCTGCGCCGGGAACAGAAGAAAAGGCCAGACGGCACAGGCCAAGCCGCCCTTCGGCATCGGGCGAGCCGGGAGGAAGCTCCTTATGCGGCGGCAAAAACGCCGGAACGATGAGCAGGCGATCCAGCTCCAGCAGCCGTATTGCCTCCCGGGCTGCCAGTACATGTCCTTCATGGGGCGGGTTAAAGCTGCCGCCGTAGATTCCGATTTTTGCCACTTTTGTTCCTCCCTTCCCTATCAATCCTTGTCAGAGGTTCCCCGCCTGCGGGCAATGGCCGCCTCTATGGCCGCATGCTTAAAGTAGTTATTTCTCTTTTCTCTAGCCTGCTTGGCCTGTTTGCGCCGCTTCTGTACGCCCTTGCGCACAGGATTGGGCGCTTTCTTTTTCTGCGGCTGTTTTTTTGCCGCCTGTTTTGCTTTCTGTTCCGATTTGCGGTAGATCACAAATTTGGAGCCTACGGTCTGTACGCCGTCGGCGCCAGTGGCCTGGCAGATGGCATCCGACGCCTCCCGGGCGGTCATGAGCGCCGTCTCCAGCACCTTTCCCTTGACCAGCTCCCGCGCCGTAAGCTGGGTGTTGGCCTCCTCGATCACCGCCGCGGTCACGCCCTCTTTGCCCACCATCAGGGTGGTTTCCAGCTCGTTTGCCTGTCCGCGCAGCTCCGCTCGCATTTTACTTGTCAGCATTTTCTCTCTCCATCCCAGATTTCGCAGAATTTTTTCAAGGCGTTGGCTCTGTGGGAAATGGCGTTTTTCCGCGCGGCGCCCATCTGGGCAAAGGTACAACCCTCGGACGGGACGTAAAAAACCGGATCATAGCCAAATCCGTCCTCTCCCGACGGTGCCTGGGCGATCACACCCTCGCAGGTGCCCCGCGCCACGACCTTCTTTCCGTCCGGAAACAGCAGCGTGATCACGCACACGAACCGGGCGGTGCGCTTTTCCTCCGGCACTCCCTGCAAATTTTTCAACAGGAGCAGCAGCCGCTCCCGGTCGGTCTTGCAGGCGTCGCCGCCGTACCGGGCGGAAAAGATGCCGGGTGCGCCGTCCAGCGCGTCCACCACAAGACCGGAATCGTCCGCCAGCGCCGGAAGCCCGGAGGCATCCATGACCGCTTTGGCCTTGAGATAGGAGTTTTCTTCAAAACTGGTTCCTGTCTCATCCACATCCACGTCCAGCCCCAGCTCTGATTCCAGCGTCAGCTCCATATGGTAGCGGGATAAAATGGCCTGTATCTCCTCCAGCTTATGTTTATTCTGGCTTGCAAGCACAATTTTCATGTCAGTTCTCCAATGATTTTCTTTTCAATGGCGCACAGCGCCGTATTTCCCTTTTTACACAGCTCCAGCAGGCGCATTTCCTCGTCCACTGTAAACGGTCTGCCCTCGCCGGTGCCCTGAATCTCAATGAGTTCGCCCCCGGCGGTCATGACGCAGTTCATGTCCACCATGGCATGGCTGTCCTCTTCATAGCACAGATCCAGCATGGGCACATTGTTCACGATTCCCGCAGATACGCCGGAAACATAGGTAAAAGCGGGCATGGTCTTGATCTCGCCCCGTTCCAGCAGCTTCCGCAGCGCCAACGCAAGGGCGATGAAGCCCCCGGTGACGGAGGCGGTTCTCGTGCCGCCGTCGCCCTGCAGCACGTCGCAGTCCAGAGTAATGGTATGCTCCCCCAAAAGCTGAAGATTTACCGCACTGCGCAGGGAGCGGCCAATGAGCCGCTGGATCTCCGCACTGCGGGGCGCCAGCTTCAGCTTGGCGATGTCCCGCTTGGTGCGCTCCCGGTTTGCCCGGGGCAGCATGGAATATTCCGCCGTAATCCAGCCGCCGCTGAGCACATGGGGCGGCACCTTGTCCTCCACCGAGGCGTTGCACAGCACGATGGTGTTGCCCATTTCGATGAGACAGCTTCCCTCGGCGTATTTGGTAAAGCCCGTGGTGATCTTCACCGGGCGCAGCTCGTCCAGCTTTCTTCCGTCTGTTCTCATACTCTCTCCTCCTAGATCAGCGCATCCACAAATTCTCTCGGCGCAAAGGGGAGTAAATCGTCAATGCCCTCCCCCACACCGATATATTTGACCGGAATCTGGAGCTGATCGGCCACCGCCAGAACAATGCCGCCCTTGGCGGTGCCGTCCAGCTTGGTCAGCACAACGCCCGTAACGCCTGCGATCTGCTTGAACTGCTTGGCCTGAATCAGGCCGTTCTGGCCAGTGGTGGCGTCCAGCACCAGCAGTACCTCTTTGTCGGCCTCGGGCAGCTCCCGGTCGATGATGCGGGTGATTTTCCCCAGCTCGTTCATCAGGTTGGCCTTGTTGTGCAGTCTGCCCGCCGTATCGCAGAGCACTACGTCCGTGCCTCTGGCCTTGGCCGCACAGATGCCGTCATAGACCACGGAGGCGGGGTCTGCGCCCTCATGCTGGCGCACGATCTCCACACCGGAGCGGTTTGCCCAGATCTCCAACTGGTCGGCCGCCGCAGCACGGAAGGTGTCCGCCGCGCACAGCAGCACCTTTTTCCCCTGAGATTTGAGCTGCTGAGACAGCTTGCCGATGGTGGTGGTCTTGCCCACGCCGTTGACGCCGATAAACAGCACCACCGACGGTCTGGTATCCATCTTCAGGGGCTGCTCCCCCACCATGAGCATCTGGGTGAGGATGTTCTTCAGCTCCCCGTGCAGTTCCTCTGCGGTTTTCAGCTTCTTCTCCTTCACCGCCGTGCGCAGGGCGGATACAGCCTTCATGGACGTTTCCACGCCCAGATCGGCCAGAATCATCCGTTCCTCCAGCTCTTCGTAGAAGTCCTCGTCGGCGTGGGTAAAGGCGGAAAACAATCCCCCAAGGGACTCTGACATTGCCTTTTTTGTCTTGGTCAGACTGTTTTTGATTTTTTCAAAAAAGCCCATAGGTTCCTCCCGTTAATTTACAATCCCAAGCTGCTTTTCCATGCTGTTCAGATCCAGATGCAGGATCTTGGACACGCCCTGCTCCTGCATGGTCACGCCGAACAGGCTGTCCGCTTCCTCCATGGTGCCGCGGCGGTGGGTTATGACAATAAACTGCGTTTTTTTGCACAGGGAGCGCAAATACGAGGCAAAGCGCTCCACATTCCGGTCATCCAGCGCCGCGTCGATCTCGTCGAGCATACAGAATGGCGTGGGACGCACCTTGAGAATGGCAAAATACAGGGCAATGGCCACAAAGGCCTTTTCGCCGCCGGACAGCAAGGTGATGGTCTTGAGCTGCTTTCCCGGAGGCTGAACTTTGATCTCAATGCCGCAGCCCAGCGGGTCGTCAGCGTCCTCCAGCTCCAGAGAAGCCTTGCCGCCGCCGAACATCTCCACAAAGGTCTGGGAGAAATAATGGTTGATTTTGCCGAATTCCTCCACAAAAATGTCGGTCATATGGCGGGTGATGTCCCGGACGATGCTCTCCAGCTCTTTCTTGGATTCCAGCACATCGTCCCGCTGCTGGGTCAGGTAGTCATAGCGTTCGCTGACACGGGCATATTCCTCGATGGCGCCCAGATTGGGCGTGCCCAGCGCGGAGATCCTGCGCCGCAGCTCCGCCGCCCGTTTGTTGGCGGCGGCCACGCTGTCGATCTGTGCCGCCATTACGGGCGCAAGGGAGGGCGTCAGCTCATAGGAATCCCAGAGCTTGTCAATGATCTGTTTTTCCTCCATCCGGGCGGCATTTTTCTTGCCCTCCAGCCGGGCGCTTTCCCGCTCCATATCGATAATGTCCTTGTTTTTCTGCTGGGCGTCCTTTTCGACTCTGGTCTTTTTGGCCTCCACTTCCATGCGCTGACTCAACGCGTCCTGCAGCTTTGCCTTCTTGGCCTCAATTTCCGCCGTCTGGTTCCGGCGCTGCTCGGCAGCCTGCTGCAGCCGC
>JAQYBZ010000010.1 GCA_029003235.1 Bacillota bacterium | reverse complement strand
CCAGCAACAGACAGGCCAGAAAAATTGCGGTCAGGGAAGTTGCGATTTTTTTCATAGTTCATTTCACCTCGTGAGGTAAGATACAGAAAAAGACTGCCATTGTCAATAGACAAATGAAAAATTCTTCTCCCGGTAAATTTTTGCTTGACATTTTCCGGGAGCGTGCTATAATGACCCCAACAACAGAACTGTTGCAAACCAATGACGAAGAATAGTAGTTCTGGTAAAACCGTTGTCCAGAGAGCTGCGGGCGGTGTGAGCGCAGCCGACGGCACAGAATGAATGGCCTTCTGAGGGCGGCTTGAACGGGCGCTTGCCTTAGTAGATGCCGACGGGTTCCCACCCGTTATCCATCGGGATGCGTATGATGGTACGCATAAGCGAGCGGACACGTCAGTGTCAATTTGGGTGGTATCGCAGGAGTAACGGCTCTTGTCCCATGGTTGGGATGAGGGTTGTTTTTTTATACTCTGAAAAAAGGCTGTCGGCAGCAGCCCCTCCATCCGCCGCCCAGAAAATTTATTTTATGGAGGAACCAAACATGAAAACCGGAAAAACCAAGCTGATGAAGAAACTCTTTGCCCTGCTCACCGCCCTGTCCCTGCTGCTGGCGCTGGCCGCCTGCGGCACTTCGGACACTGGCGACACCACCGCAGCGGCCAACAACACAGACGCGGCTGCAACCGTCTATAAGATTGGCATCTGCAACTATGTGGACGACGCTTCCCTCAACCAGATCGTGGACAACATCCGTGCCCGCCTGACGGAACTGGGCGCGGAAAACAATGTGACCTTTGAGATCGACTATGACAACTGCAATGCAGACGCCAGCACCATGGAGCAGATCATCTCCGACTTCATCCACAGCGGTGTGGATCTGATGGTGGGCGTGGCGACCCCCGTTGCCATGCGGATGCAGGCACTGACAGAGGACAATCAGATTCCCGTTGTCTTCTCCGCCGTCTCCGACCCTGTCGGCGCAGAACTGGTGGAGAGCATGGATGCCCCCGGCGCCAATATGACCGGCACTTCCGACTATCTGGACACCAATGCCGTGATGAACCTGATCTTCGCCCAGAACCCCGACGCCAAAAAGATCGGCCTGCTCTACGATCAGGGACAGGATGCCTCCACGGCGGCCATTGCCAGCGCAAAGGAATATCTGGACAGCAAGAACATAGAGTATGTGGAGCACACCGGCTCGACGGCTGACGAGGTTATGCTGGCGGCGCAGGCCATGGTGGCCGACGGCGTGGACGCCGTGTTCACCCCCACGGACAACTCCATCATGAAAGCGGAACTGGCCATTTATGAGACCTTCCTGGACGCGAAGATCCCCCATTACACCGGCGCCGATTCCTTCGCCCTCAACGGCGCGTTTGTAGGCTACGGCGTGGATTACGCCAACCTGGGCGTGGAGACCGCCAACATGGTGGCGTCCATTCTGCTGGACGGCGCAGACCCGGCCACGACGCCGGTCAAGACCTTCGACAACGGCACCGCGACGGTGAACACCGACACCTGCACGGCGCTGGGCTATGACTATGACGCGATCTGCGAGGCTTTCAAGCCCTACTGCATGGAGATCAAGTCCATCACCACGGCGGAGAGCTTCGACGAGGTGGGCGGCTGATTCTCCGGCTGCGAAAAACGACGGACACAAACGGTTCCCGGCTGCGCCCTGCGCAGCCGGGAAATGCTGATATTCTGCCATATGAAATGAGGGAACATCTATGGATTTTGCATCTGTCCTGGGCTTGGGGCAGACGGCGCTGGAGCTGGGGCTGATCTGTTCGCTGACGGTGCTGGCGCTGTTTTTGAGTTATTCCATGCTCAACGTCTGCGACCTGTCAACCGACGGCTGCTTCACGCTGGGCGCTACGGTGGGCGCGGTGGTGGCGCTGTCCGGGCACCCCGTTCTGTCTTTGTTTGCCGCCATGCTGGCGGGTGTCTGCTCCGGCTTTCTTACCTCCCTTTTGCAGACCCGCATGGGCGTAGACAGCCTGCTTTCGGGCATCGTGGTCAATACCGGCCTGTATTCCATCAACATTGCCATCATGGGCGGCGCGTCCCTGCTCAATCTGAACAAGACCGAGACCGTCTTTTCCATGATGAAGAAGCTGCTGGCGGGAACGTTCCTGCAGGGGCAGTATAAGCTGGTGGTGGCGTTGCTGGCCGTGGCGGCCATCGTCGTGGTTCTGACCCTGTTTCTGCGTACCCGGCTGGGGCTGGCTATCCGCGCCACAGGCAACAATCCGGGTATGGTGCGCTCCTCGTCCATTAACACCGTCTTCACCACCACCGTGGGACTGTGCATTTCCGGCTCCTTTACGGCGCTGTCCGGCTGTCTGCTGGCACAGGCGCAAAAGGCCGTGGACATCAACCTGGGCACCGGCATGGTGACCATCGCCCTGGCGTCTCTGCTCATCGGCGGCACGCTCATGGGCAAGGGCGGCATTTTCAAGCGCGCCTGCGGCGTGGTGCTGGGCGCCATCATCTTCCGGCTGGTCTATACCATCGCCCTGCGGCTGAATATGCCCGCTTTCATGCTTAAGCTGGTCTCCTCGGTGATCGTGGTGCTGGCGCTTTCCATTCCTTATTTCAAAAAACAGTGGCCCAACCTGCGCAGGCGCATGGAGCTGCGGCGGCAGGCTGCCGGAAAGGACGGTGTGTAGGATGCTGACCATCAAGGAGTTATCCAAGACCTTCAACCCCGGCACCGTCAACGAGCGCAAGGCGCTCAGCGGCCTGTCCCTGACGCTCCAATCCGGAGATTTTGCCACCATCATCGGCGCCAACGGCGCGGGCAAATCCACTCTCTTCAACGCCATTGGCGGCACGTTCCTCACGGACAGCGGCCGCATCGTGCTGGATGGGGAGGATATTACCCTTTTGCCCGAATACCGCAGGGCGAAGATGATCGGCCGTCTGTTTCAGGACCCCATGCGGGGGACGGCTCCCGGCATGACCATTGAGGAGAATCTGGCACTGGCGGCGGGACGGGGCGGCTGGCTGTCCCACATCCGCAAAGAGGATCGGGAGCTGTTCCGGGATCGCCTTGCCCTGCTGGGCATGGGGCTGGAAGACCGGATGCGCCAGCCTGTGGGACTGCTCTCCGGCGGACAGCGCCAGGCGCTGGCGCTGATGATGTCCACCATCGTGCCGCCCAAGCTGCTGCTGCTGGACGAACACACGGCGGCGCTGGATCCCGCCACGGCGGAAAAGGTGCTGGAGCTGACCAAGAGCATCGTTGCGGAAAACCACCTGACCTGTCTCATGGTGACCCACAATATGCACTCGGCGCTGGAGCTGGGAAACCGCACCCTGATGATGGACGCCGGGCGCATCATTCTGGACGTGGGCGGCGCTCAGCGGGCGCAGATGACCGTGCAGGATCTGCTGGAGCAGTTCAAAGCCGGCGTGGGCAAGGAGCTGGACAACGACCGTATGCTTCTGAGCTGAGATACGAAAAGAACCGGGATCCCTTGATCCCGGTTCTTTTCTGTCTGTCTGCGGCGGGAGCGCGGCAGCCCGTGCGCGGCATCCTTTTGCCGCATGAAAAAAGTCTGGCCGGACGGGAAATGCCGTCCGGCCAGACTTTTTTGTGTCTTATCCCGCTTCGGTGGGATCGGGAGCGGGCTCCGTGGGCGGAGTGGTGGGTTCCGTGGGCGCCGCCGTGGTTTCGGTGGGAGGCGGCGTGGTCTCGGAACTGGAGGTGGGCGGCTCGGTGGGCTCGGTAGATTCTTCGGGCTTCTTGACCACAGCCACTACCTTGTCGCGCTTGTTGTAGGTGCTGACGGCGACCTGCTCTACGGAGATCTCCTTGCCGTTTTTGTCATATTTGTGCATATAAGTGATGACCTTATAGCCGGTGTAGGGGGTGGTGATGACCTCGCCGTTGGCGTAAGAACCGTCGGTGATCTCCTTTTCCACCGTCTTCCAGTCCATAGTGGAGACGATGTCATAGGTCATCTTTACCGTGTAGTCCTTGGTCTCCGTGCCTACCAGCTTGATGTGCACATAGCCGTCGCTGACAGAAGCGTCGATGCGCAGGGGATATTCGGTGGAATTTCTGAATTTGAAATCCTGAGAGCCCCAGTACACCGTGGCGTCCATGCCGGCGGGCACATAGGTGACAAAATACATATGCGGCGCACGGGTGACGATGTCCAGATCGGCCATAAGGGCACAGTAGTAAATGGTGGAGGCCACCTGGCATACGCCGCCGCCACGCTGGGGAACGGATTCGCCGGAGACATAGACGATGGCTTCCCGATAGCCCTTTTCCTTGGTGCGCTCGCCTACGGTCTCGTTGAAGGAGAAAGTCTGCCCCGGCATAAGCACTGTACCGTCAATGGCTTCGCAGGCCAGTTCCAGATTGTGGGTTCTGTCGTTGATCCAGGTATGGGGGCTGTCATAGGAGGCCAGTACGTCGGCAAACAGAGACGCGCGGAGTTTTTCCTCCGTGATCTCCGGCGCAAGCTCGCCCAGCTCGATCACGATCTCGTCGCCCTCCTTGGCCTCGTCAAGCTGCTTCTGCACGTCTTCTTTGTCAAAGCCGTAGCCTACCACCTCCGGGGTGATCTCAAAGGTCTTTTCGTCGTAGCTGGCGTCCTTGGGCTCCGTGCAGTATTCTTCGTACAGGGCGTCCAGATCCACAGGCTCCGGGGCTTCAAAGTCGTAGGTAAATTCGGCCTCGAACGTGTGGGCGGCATAGGCGTCGTCAATGGCCTTGCGCAGATCCTCTGCTGTAAAGTCCCGCTTGGAGGTACCGAGGGTGATGACCAGAAGCTGTACGTCCTTGTTCACGGTCTCGGTGGAGCCGTCCTCCCGGGTCTCTTCCACATCCCGCTGCTCCGTCTTCTTTTCCACCTTGGTGGGCGTCATTTCGCTGCCGGTGGCGGCTTCTTCGTCCACCACGCCCTGCACATACTGCTCGTCCATGGTCAGATAGTCGGCAGGGTCAATGACGTGGTCGGTGAGCTTGGCGGCGCTTCTGGCCCGCGCTTTGGCAAAAATGCTGCCGTCGCGGCCGTAGAGATAGGCGGCCTCGGCTGCGGCCTGAGCGTCAAACTGTACCTTGGTATCGGCGGGCTTGAAGACCAGCTCCTTGCCCTCCTCGGCCATTTTAATGACCAGATCCGTGGTCTCGTAGGAGTCGCCCACGGCCTGTTCCAGCGCCTGCTCGGCCTCCTGCTGGGTCATGCCGCCCAGATTCACGCCGCAGGCGTAGACATTGTCAAAAATCTTCCCGTCGTCCCGGAAGCTCACTGCGGTAAAAATCCCCGCGGCCAGTGCCACGACGGCCAAAGCTCCCACGACAAAGGGCCAGATTTTTGTTTTTTTCTTTTTCCGCGATTGCTGCGGTTTCCGGCCGGACTGCTGCTCCAGATGATTGTAGGCAGCGCCGCCGGAGCTTCTGTTCCGGCCGGCTTCAAATTTTCCTCTGCGCATTCCAATAATCCCCCTCAAATGTTTCTTGCGCGGGTACATTTCTATCCCATATGTCCACGACATTATAGCCTATGCGCCCGGTAAATTGCAATGACAATTCGTAATATTTACAGAAAATTGATAAAATTATGACGAAAGGCAGGCGGCGAACATGCGGATAAATTTTTCGCTCAGCTTTAGCCCGTCTTCTCCCGGGCGCAGGACGACCCGCACCGTGGGATTCTCGTTCTTTGGTAAGACGAAGACCCGCCCGCGAAGTTCCGTATTTTGACATATTTCCGACACGGCGGAAAAATTCAGGTTGGCAAGAGTAAAAAATACCTCGTTGCCCTTCTGGGTCATGTCCGTAATGCCGCAGGCGGCAGCCTTGGCGCGCAGCAGGGCGATGGCCACCAGATTGAGTACGCCCTTGGGCGGCTCGCCGAAGCGGTCTACGATCTCGTCCAACAGCTCCTCCGAGTCCTCCTCCGTGCGGATGGCCGCCATACGGCGGTACAGATCCATGCGCTGTTCGCCGTTGGACACATAGCTTTTGTCGATGTTGGCGGTGACGGCCAGATCAGCGGTACACTCCACCGTGTTCTCCGGCGCCTGCCCCTGTTCCTCCAGCACAGCCTGTTCCAGCAGCTTGAGGTACATATCATAGCCTACGGACAGCATGTGGCCGGATTGTTCCGCGCCCAGCAGATTGCCTGCGCCCCGGATCTCCAGATCCCGCATGGCAATCTTGAAACCGGAACCGAACTCGGCAAAGTCCCGAATGGCGTTGAGCCGTTTTTCGGCCACCTCCGTAAGCACCTTGCCCCGGCGGAAGGTGAGATAGGCAAAGGCGTGGCGGCTGGAACGCCCCACTCTGCCCCGAATCTGGTGGAGCTGTGCCAGCCCCAGCTTGTCGGCGTCCTCAATGATGAGGGTGTTGACGTTGGGAATGTCGATACCGGTTTCGATGATGGTGGTGCATACGAGAATATCGATTTCTCCGTCGGCCATGCGCTGCATGACGTCGCCCAATTCTTCCTCGTTCATTTTCCCGTGGGCGACGGCCACCCGCGCTCCGGGCAGATGCTCCTGCAGCCGGGCGGCGCACCGGGCGATGGTCTCCACCCGGTTGTGCAGGTAGTAGACCTGGCCGCCGCGTTCCAGCTCCCGGGTCATGGCGCGCTCCAGAACCGGTTCGCTGTCTTCCAGCACAAAGGTCTGCACCGGATAGCGATCCTGGGGCGGCTCTTCAATGGTGGACATATCCCGGATGCCGGACAGCGCCATGTTCAGTGTCCTGGGAATGGGCGTGGCCGAAAGGGTCAGCACGTCCACGCCCCGGGACAGCTCCTTGAGCCGCTCCTTGTGGGACACGCCGAAGCGCTGCTCCTCGTCCACGATGAGCAGCCCCAGATCCCGGAATACCACGTCCTTTTGCAGCAGCTTGTGGGTGCCGATCACCAGATCCACCGTGCCTGCCTTCATGTCCTGCAGGGTCTTGCGCTGCTGCGCCGCCGTGCGGAACCGGGACAGAACGTCAATATTCACGGGAAAGCCGGAAAAGCGCCGTACCGCAGTGGTATAGTGCTGCTGCGCCAGAACCGTGGTGGGGACCAGGATCGCCACCTGCTTGCCGTCCAGCATGGCTTTCATGGCGGCGCGGAGGGCAACCTCCGTTTTGCCGAAGCCCACGTCACCGCACAGAAGGCGATCCATGGGCGTGGGAGCTTCCATATCCGCTTTGATCTCCGCCGTACAGCGAAGCTGGTCGTCGGTCTCTGCAAAGGGGAAGCTGTCCTCAAATTCCCGCTGCCACGGGGTATCGGCGGCAAAGGCGTAGCCCATGCGGCGCTTGCGCTCGGCGTAGAGCTTGATCAGTTCGTCCGCCATGTCCCGGACGGCGGCCTTGGCGCGGGATTTGGTCTTCTGCCAGGTGTCGCCGCCTAGACGGTTGATGCGCACGGGGGCGTCCTCGCCGCCGCCGATGTATTTGCTGATGAGATCCAACTGTGTGGCCGGGACGTACAGCACGTCCGTGCCCTGATAGGCGATCTTCACATAGTCCTTGACCACGCCGTCCATCTTCATCTGCTCCATGCAGACGTAGCGGCCGATGCCGTGGTACTCATGCACCACCAGATCCCCCGGCGACAGATCGGTAAAGGAGTTGAGCTTTTGCCGGTTGGTGGCCTTTTTCCGGCGTTTGGGCGGCTGGTTTGGGCGGGACAGAAGCTGCCCCTCGGTGAGCACGGCCAGAGAAATGGTGGGGTATTCCATGCCGTTGGGCAGGCTGCCCTCGGTGAGCAGGATCTCTCCGGGAGCGGGCAGACGCTGAGCGGGAATGGCCAGAAGGGCGGGGATGTTCTTTTGCTGCAAAAGCTGCTGCAGGATCTCTGCCCGGCGGCGGTTGCCGCACAGCACCAGCGTGGAAAAATCGTGTTTTTGATAGAAGCTCAGATCTGTGGCCGCCGCTTCCAGATTGCCTCCGTAGGAGGGAAGCTGCTTGGCGGTGATGCTCACCAGCGTCTTCGGCTGTAGACACGCCGGATAGGCGCTGGCCAAAAAGGAATCCAGAAAGACCGCAGGATGGGCTTGCAGCTCGGCGCACTCGTCCTCCCAGCCCTTGGCAAAATCGCACAGGGCGCCGGCCAGAACGCCGCTTTGCAGCAGACTGTCCAACTGCAGCCCCAGTTCCTCCTCCCGTCCGTTGGCGCTGCGGCGCAGGTTGCCGTGGTCGCAGAAGACCACAATGGCGTCCTGAGGCAGATAGTCTGCGGCGGTGACGTACTGGGGATAGATCAGGCTCATATAGCGGTCGGCGGCGGCGAAGCTGGCGCGGTTTTCCAGCGCCTCCACGTCGGCCGTCAGGGTGGCAATGAGTTCGTCACTGCGGTTTTTGCGGCGTTTGAGCCGCTCTGTCAGGGCGGTCAGCTCGGCGCACAGACCCTCGATGCCGCCGGGGTGCAGCCGTGGCTGGGTCTCGCATACGGGCAGGATTACCGCCGTGTCCGTGTTCTCCGTTCGGCGCTGGGTCAGGGGATCAAAGCAACCCATGGTGTCCAGTTCGTCGCCAAAGAATTCCGCCCGCACCGGAGCGTCGTGGGCGGGACTGTAAAAGTCCAGAATTCCGCCCCGCAGGGCAAACTGTCCCACGCCCTCCACCAGCGCGCACCGGGCGTAGCCCGCCGCCGTCAATTTGCGGCACAGAGCCTGCAGATCGTAGCTTTCCCCCTGCCGCAGGGTCAGGGCGGCATTGAGCAGCGTCTGTCTGGGCATGGTGCGCAGGCTGAGCGACTCCCATGTGAAGATCTGCAGGGACGTCTTGCCCATGGTCAGATGATAGAGCTGGCGCAGGCGCTTTTGCTCCCACTGGCGGGAGACCACCGCCGCGTCGTAAAAGGTCAGTTCCCGTCCGGGAAGCACCGGCGGCTCCTGACCTAAAAAGGCGGCCAGCTCGGCGGCGGTGCGCTTGGCGGCCATGTCGTCCTGACAGATAACGGCCATGGGGCGGCCTGTGGATTGGTACAGGGCGGCAATGAGGTGGCTGCGGTTGATCTGGGCTGCGCCGGACACGCCCACGCTCTGTCCCCGCGCCAATGCGCCGGTAATCTGCCCATATTCTTCAAGGCGCTCCAAAGCCTGTAACAGAAGCTGCATAAAAACTCCTTTTTTCCTGTTTTTGCACAACAGGCAACGCGGAAAGAGAAAGTTTCTCTTCCCGTATCGCCGTACTGTGTTGATTTCTCTGCCGCCGCAGACCCTTTCGGGCGCAAGCGGCGCAGGGGGATCCTCTATTTTCCGTTAAACCGGCTGGCGGCAGAAGGCACCCCGGCGCGCAGAACCTCCACGGCGGCGTCCGCCGCGTGGTCAATGGCTTCCTTCAGCGCCTTTTCCTCCTGGGCGGTAAAGTTGGACAGCACCCAGTCTGCCAGATCGTATTCCGGGCAGGGCTTTGCCCCTACGCCGATCTTCACCCGGGGAAACTCCTGACTTTTCAGGTCGGCTATGATGCTTTTCAGCCCGTTGTGCCCCCCGGCAGAGCCCTGGGCGCGCACACGGATCCTGCCCACGGGCAGGGAAATATCGTCTGACAGCACTAAAATACGCTCCGGCGGAACCTTATAGTACTGACTTGCCCACAGCACCGACTGGCCGGAGGCGTTCATATAGGTCTGCGGCTTGACCAGCAGCACCTTGTGCCCGGCCAGCTCCACCAGCCGGGTCAGCGCCTTGCACTTGACCCGGTCGATTTTCACATCCAGCCGCTGCGCCAGCAAATCCACCGTGCGGAAGCCCACGTTGTGCCGGGTGCGCGCATATGCTTCGCCGGGGTTGCCCAGCCCGACGATCATCCATTCACATGATTTCTGAAACAGCATATCAGAACATATTGGAGATGGAGATGTTGCAGTGAATGCGGTGAATGGCCTCGGCGAACATGGGCGCCACGTCCAACTGATGCAGCTTGGTGCCGGCGTAGTTCTGAGGCAGGGGAATGGTATTGAGCAGCATCAGCTCCGTAATGCGGCTGTCCTCGATGCGCTTCCAGGCATCCCGGGACAGCACACCGTGGGAGGCGCAGGCGTAAATGGCCGAGGCGCCTTTTTCCGACAGCGCCTGTGCTGCGTTGCACAGGGAGCCTGCGGTGTCTACGATGTCGTCCAGGAGGATACAGGTCTTGCCGTTGACATCGCCGATGACGTTCATGACCTCGCACTGATTGGCTTTCTGGCGGCGTTTGTCCACAATGGCCAGATCCATGTGCATTTTCTGGGCGAAGGCTCTGGCGCGGGTTACGGAGCCCACGTCGGGAGAAACCACCACAAAATCGTCGTGGTTGTAGTGCTGCTCGTCAAATTTGGTGAGGAAATAATCCACAAACAGGGGATTGCCCAGCATATGATCCAGGGGAATGTCGAAAAAGCCCTGAATCTGCGGCGCGTGCAGATCCATGGTCAGGATCCGGTCGGCGCCTGCGGCGGTGAGCATATTGGCCACCAGCTTGGCAGTGATGGGGTCACGTCCCTTGGATTTGCGATCCTGCCGGGCATAGCCGAAATAGGGGATGACCGCCGTGATCCGTCCGGCGGAGGCACGGCGCAGAGCGTCGATCATGACCAGCAGCTCCATGAGATGATCATTGACGGGCTTGCAGGTGGACTGCACCACAAATACGTCTCTGCCGCGCACCGGCTCGTTCATCCAGACGCAGACCTCGCCGTCGGCAAAGGTGGAGACTTCGTTGTTCCCCAGAGGGATGTGCAGCTCTTTGCAGATGCCTTCTGCAAGAGGGCGGCTGGCATTGGCACAAAAGACCTTGATCTCGTCGCTGTTAACTATCATGGCGGATTCCTTTCTTGGCCGGAAAAACTCCGGACGATCTTATTTGTTTTTCAAAGCCCACTCCTTGCGGTTGCTCTGATGGGCGCGGGCAATGCCCAGCGCCTGTGCGGGCACATCCTCGGTAATGGTGGAGCCTGCGGCCACATAAGCGCCCTTTCCCACGGATACGGGCGCCACCAGCACGGTATTGCAGCCCACAAAGGCCTTGTCGCCGATCTGGGTGGCGGATTTATCCCTGCGGTCAAAGTTGGCGGTGACAACGCCGCAGCCCACATTGACCTCGCTGCCCACGGTGGCGTCGCCCAGATAGGCCAGATGGGGGATCTGGCTGCCTTCTCCCACTTGGGTTTGCTTCAGTTCCACAAAAGCGCCCACCTTTGCGCCGGCGGAGACCTGTGTGCCCTCACGCAGATGGGCATAGGGGCCGATCTGCGCATTGCTGCCCACGGCGCAGTCCTCCAGATGGGAGGAATCAATGCGGGTGTGATTGCCCACCTGTACGTTGGTCAGTTGGGTATAGGGGCCGATGACGCAGCCGTAGCCCACGGTGCATTTGCCCTGCAGGATGACGCCGGGCATCAGTACCGTGCCGATGCCGATTTCCACGCCCGGTTCCACATAGCAGTTGTTATAGTCCCAGATCTCCACGCCCTGCTTTGCCAGCTCCAGCAGGAGCTGCCGGTTGAGCCGGGGCTGCCAGTCTGCCAGCTCGGCCACGGAGCCCACGGAGAAAAAGCCCTCCCGATCCGTACAGGCGTCCGTATGCTCTTTCAGGAAGCTGCCGAAGGAGAAATCACCGTCCAGCGCCTGCATCAGTTCTTTCCGGGAGGCCATGCAGGCGTTGGCCAGACGGGGCGCCCGGCCGGGATCGGTGGAGGCGAAACAAGGGGCGTAGATCACGGGGCCTGCCACAATGAGCAGATCCTCCTCCGCCTCGTCTGCGGTGGACAAAAACACATGCAGCAGATCCGAGGGATTCTCGTCCCGCGCTGTCACAAGCTCCGCTCCGGCGGGGATGCAGGCTTTGGCCTGCTCCAGATATTCTTCCCGGCACACCAGGAAAAAGCGCCCCACCTGACTGTCCCGGAGCGCGGCGGACAGCCACTTGAGCAGCGGCGCGCCCATCACCTGCTGAAGCATCAGCGGATGGGGCAGGCCGGTTTTTTGCGTATCGTCTATGACAAAAAGTATTGCGGAACGTCCGGGCATCCCAATCACAACCTTTCTAATATCTCTCTGCAGGGGCTGCACGGGCGCTGCCGCGCCTGCCCCGAAATTCTGCCGCCTGACCCGCCGCCTTTCCGGCGGAGGGCAGAAGCGGCTACTTCTTCCATGTTATTATAACAGAAAACACCTGCCTTGTACACTGGTTCCGGCGGAAAAAAGCAAAAAAATGAACCGCATGGGCGGTTCCAGTGGAGCTTTGCCGATTCTGAAAGGAGAACAAACAAGGCTGTTGCCTGCTGCCGTGCGGCCATGGCCGCGGCAGAGAAAAGCCGGTCAGTATCTTAAAAAGCGGTGCAGCCGGTCTTCCCCCCCGTTTCAGGGTGCGCCAGACGGTGGATTTGTTCAGGCCGTATTCCAGCGCCATCTGGGGAATGGTCTTGCGCGCCACATAGTAGTCCAGCACAGCCCGGCGCTGCTTTTCTGTCAGCTCGTTTTCCAGCACATGGCGCACCCGCTGCTTCATCAGCTCCCGGCTCATGCGGGGACCCAGATAGCCCTTATAATTTGTATTTCTCATTGCGTGTATAGCCCCTTTCGTAGTAGTGGAGCGTCAGCTCCGCCAGTTCGTTCATTTCTCCCAGCATCACGGTCAAAACCGCTTTCCTGCGCTGGATGAGAAACAGCTCGTCCGGCTCATGGGTGCGTTTTTCCATCTGCCGCAGCTCCCGCAGCCGGGCGGAGAGCAGGGCGGCAGAGCGGCGGTACTCCGCCGACATTTCCCGCAGTGTCACCAGTTCACCTCCTCCAAAAGCGTCTCACCGGCCTGATGAACGGCAAGCACGTTTGGGGGAAAGCTGCGCGCCAGACAGACGGGGCATACCACGCCCCGCCCCAGTTGGGCGTAGTCGCCCCGAAAATAGATCTCCGCGCCGCACAGACTGCAGGAATACCAGCACTGGCAGTCCTGGGGATCCTTCTGAAACGGGAAAAGGGTCATTTCCATACCTCCCAAAGAAAATTGCAGCTACACTTTGGGACGCACTTCCACACACAAATTGAAGAGAATAGTATGTATTTTGTTGTCGAAATATGAAATTTAAGAATTTTTTAAATCTATTTATTTTCCATAAATTTCCATATCTACACGGACAGTGTACTACACGAAATGCAGGATGTCAAGATATTTATTTTACGCACAAATTTCGCGCTATTTTTCGCCCAAATTTTACTATACTGAACGTGGGGAGGAGATAAAATGCTGGGAGTACGAATTGCGGCTCTGCGCAGATACCGGGGCATGACCCAACAGGCGCTGGCCGACGCACTGCACATCAGCGCCAGCGCCGTGGGCATGTACGAGCAGGGGCGCAGAGAACCGCCGGTGTCCGTTTTGGTGCAGTTGTCGGAGATTTTGGGCGTATCCACGGATTTTTTACTTACGGGCAATCTGTCCGACCACCGGGACGCGGAAGCGGCAAAGGCGCTGTTTCTCAACGCCGAGCGCACTATGGGGACGCTGTATCTGTGCAGCGCCAACGGCGCGCGGGTGCTGTTTTCCAGAAAAGAACTGGCACTGCTGTTCGCGGCGGCGCTGGCAGACGAAAAGGATTGACCTTTTTCCTTTCAGAGCGTATGATAAGGAAGGAATAGGAGCGGCGGAAATACACAGAAACGGAGGCTGCCATGGAGGACTACGATTTTATGGGGCAGGCGCTGGCGCTGGCCGAAGAGGCGGCGGCGGACGGCGAGGTGCCCGTGGGCTGTGTCATCACCCTGGGTGACAGAATCGTGGGGCGGGGACGCAACCGCCGGGAAAAGGCGAAGGACGCCCTGTCCCATGCGGAGACGGAGGCCATCCATATGGCCTGTCAGACGCTGGGCGGCTGGCGGCTGTGGCAGTGTACCCTGTATGTCACGCTGGAGCCCTGTCCCATGTGCGCCGGCGCCATTCTCAACGCCCGGATCCCCCGGGTAGTCTTTGGCGCGCCGGATGTGAAAAACGGCTT
>JAQYBZ010000009.1 GCA_029003235.1 Bacillota bacterium | reverse complement strand
TACGACAAACCAAATAAAGTTATGACATCTTATGTGAGGTTATGTACTTTAATGAAAACGGTTTGGATTAACAAAGTAAGGAAAAGAGAGGTTAAATCAGGGTATAAGATACTCTCCCTTGAAATCCCCACAATGAAGCCCTTAGATACACCAAAGGACAAGAATGGTGTACAGAAATCCGAGGAGGCTGCAACAACAGAAACGGCTTCTGAAGAGGCTCCGGCGGTGAATGTGAACGATCCTTCCATGCCGATCTTTGATGCGAAAAAGCCTGACTTTGCAAGCCTCGTGATCGAGCCGCTGTTTGCCGATTTTGTTGACTTTGAGACCTTCTCCAAGTCGGATTTCCGTGCCGTAAAGGTCAAGGAATGCGAAGCCGTGAAGAAGTCCAAAAAGCTCTTGAAGTTCGTTTTGGACGACGGAACCGGCGTAGATCGGGTGATTTTGAGCGGAATTCATGAGTATTATGAGCCGGAGGAACTGGTGGGCAAGACCTGCATCGCAATCACCAACCTGCCGCCCAGAGCCATGATGGGAATCGAATCCTGCGGTATGCTGATCAGTGCCGTTCACCATGAAGGAGAGGAAGAAAAACTTCATCTTCTGATGGTCGATCCCCACATCCCGGCTGGCGCAAAATTGTATTGATCGAGGAGAAGATCAGGGCTGAGTTATTTGGACACCAAAAATCACCTTGTTCTTTCTAAAATCGTAGGGAAAATTGCAAAAAGCATTGAGCGATTTTCATTTACAAAACCTGCCAGCGGCGCTATGGCGCTGCCGGTTCATGTCCGCGTACACTGCCCCAAAGCTGCCGACGCCCCGGCACAGCCGTGACACGGAGCGGCCCATTCATCCATCACTGCGATAAGGAGGACGACATATGCCCGCCACTGTCTATTTTTCCCGTACCATCACGCCGGAAAAGGTTCTGGAGCTATACCGCCGGGTGGGGGTGGAACTGCCCGGAAAGGTCGCCGTAAAACTCCATTCCGGAGAAAAGGGGAACCAGAATTTCCTCAAACCCGACTTCTGGAAGCCGATGATCGAAGCCGTGGACGGCACGGTGGTGGAATGTAATACCGCCTATGACGGGGAGCGGAACACCACGGAAAAGCACCGCCGTCTGCTGGAGGAACACGGATGGAACCGGTATTTTCATGTGGATCTGCTGGACGCCCAGGGGCCGGATCTGGAGCTGCCCATTCCTGGAGGCAAGGTCATAAAAAAGAACTTCGTGGGCAAGGATATGGCCAAATACGATTCCATGCTGGTGCTGTCTCACTTTAAGGGACACCCCATGGGCGGCTACGGCGGCGCGCTGAAGCAGCTCTCTATCGGCTGTGCCTCCTCCTACGGCAAAGCCTATATCCACGGCGCAGGCGTGCCGGAGGACATCTGGACAGCCGATCACGACTCGTTTCTGGAGGCCATGGCGGACGCCGCAGGCTCTGTCGTAGAGTTTTTCACGGGCAAGCTGGTTTATATCAACGTCATGAAGAACATGAGCGTTGACTGTGACTGCTGCGCTGTGGCGGAGGATCCCTGTATTGCTGATATGGGCATTCTGGCTTCTACTGATCCCATCGCCATTGATCAGGCCTGTATTGATCTGATCTATGCCTGCGATGACCCGGGCAAGGCGCATCTGCTGGAGCGCATCGAAAGCCGCAATGGTGTGCATACCATCGAGGCTGCCGCCACACTGGGTTACGGCACCAGAGAATATCAACTGGTGGAAGTGAACTGAGAAACAGTCAGGATCGCCGGCTTAGCCGGCGGCCCTGACTGTTTTATCCATCGCGGACTTCCTGCCTGTGCCGTGCTGTCACAAAGGAACTGTCAGGAATGTAAGGCGTTCGGACGGCGAAACTGCCTCGTTCATAGTGTTTTATGTAGAATAATACGAGTCTTTGGACATTCTTTGGGTTTTTCTTGACTTTTCCCATGCATAATGTATAATGTGAAATAACAACGAAACGTGTGGTTGCAAGCCATCTGTAATTTTGATTATAGCAAGGAGGGAGTTGTTATGGCTTTAGCGGAGTATGAGAAAGCAGAGATAGGATTTATCGAGCTTGGAGCTGAGGACGTGCTTACCGCGAGTGGTAAAATTGAGACAGAATCTACCGACGCGGGCGGCTTCGGCTGGGAAGAAGAGGAGGAAGGATGGTAATCCCCCTTCAGGGCAGGTGACTTTTGTCATCTGCCTATTTCCATATGTCACCTGCCTTTTTCCATATAAAGAGTTGGCATTTGGATACTCTGCTTCTATTGCGTGGGCAGTGTTTCTGTTTCAAAGTGGCTGGCTCATACCCAAGGGAGAACCAGAGCCAACAGATACGCCCATGTAATAGAAACCGCCGACCGGAAGAACGCCGACATACTGCTTGAAGTATTCTTGAAAAAGGCTTGACTTATTGGACGAAGTGAAGGCAGCGTCAGGAGTTATGCGCAAACTATGTCTTTCTTTGCTTTGAATTTACGCAGCTTGTCGTACTATCGACAGAACCGTGCGCTGCGGCGCGGCGTCCGCTTCCGGATGGAGAGAAAACAACGATTTCTTTCTCCTGTGGGGGATTAGGATTGATTCTTTGATCGTTTGGTGTTAAAATGGCGTAAGAACCTGAAAGTTTTACTGCGTCTCGAGGTGCGTATTATGTGGTTCGTATTTGCTCTGCTATCCGCCGTGTTTGCGGCGTTGACTTCTATTCTGGCCAAAGTCGGCATTGAGGGCGTAAACTCCAACCTTGCCACGGCCATCCGAACCTGTGTGGTGGTGGTCATGTCCTGGGGGATGGTATTTCTGACCAATGCCCAGAAGGGGCTGGGACAGATCAGCAACAAAAGCTGGCTGTTTTTGATTCTCTCCGGCCTTGCCACCGGCGCGTCCTGGCTGTGCTATTACCATGCCCTGCAGATCGGCCAGGCCTCCAAGGTGGTGCCTGTGGACAAACTCAGCGTGGTCATTACCCTTGTGCTGGCCTTTGCGTTCCTCCACGAGCAGTTCACATGGAAGTCGGCCGTGGGCTGTGTCCTCATCGGGGCGGGAACGCTGCTCATGGTGCTGTGAGCGGCACTGGACACAGCGGCGGAAATATGCTAGAATCAAGACCGAAATTTTTATCAGGAGGCATCAGCATGGAACAGCGTGTGCTGGGAGCACTTCATCCCCAGCGGGTGATGTATTATTTTGAAGAACTTTGCCGTATTCCCCACGGCTCTCGCAATACAAAGGCCATCAGCGACTACTGCGTCGGCTTTGCCCGGAGCCACGGCCTGCGCTGGGTGCAGGACGGGGTCAACAATGTGGTGATCTACAAGGACGGCTCTGCCGGCTACGAGGATCATCCCCCGGTGATCCTGCAGGGGCATCTGGACATGGTGACGGAAAAGACCGCCGACAGCCCCATTGATTTTACCAAAGATCCGCTGGACATTCGCACCGACGGTGAATTTATCTGGGCGGAGGGGACGACGCTGGGCGGAGACGACGGCGTTGCCGTGGCCTATGCGCTGGCCATTCTGGAGTCGGACAGGATTGCCCACCCGCCGCTGGAGGCGGTCTTTACGGTGGACGAGGAGATCGGCATGGACGGGGCGGAGGCACTGGACGTGTCGGTTTTACGGGGCAGAACCCTCATCAACATCGATTCGGAGGACGAGGGCATCCTGACGGTAAGCTGCGCCGGTGGCGCGACCTGCTGCCTGCATCTGCCGGTGGAAGTGCAGCCTGCCCAGGGCAGCGGCCTGCATATTTTTGTGGACGGCCTCATCGGCGGCCACAGCGGACAGGAGATCAACCGGGGCAGAGCCAATGCCAACAAGGTCATGGGGACTCTGCTGGAGCGGCTGCTCAAGCGGATGCCTTACCGTCTGGTCTATGCGCGCGGCGGCCAGAAGGACAACGCCATTCCCCGCAGCAGCATGGCCAAGATCATTGTGCCGGAGCAGCGGGTGGAGGAGGCGCGCCGGGAGCTGGAAAAGCTGGCGGACGAGCTGAAAAGGGAACTGCCTCAGACGGAGACGGCGGCAGAGTTTGCCACAGAGGTCTGTCCCTGCAGAGGCAGCGCCATGAGTTTTGGCAGCACCCGGAAGACAGTGGGGCTGCTGTGTGCCGTGCCCAACGGTGTGCAGGCCATGAGCAGCGACATTGCGGGATTGGTGCAGACCTCCCTGAATCTGGGCGTATTGCAGACGGACAAGGACGGCGTGACCATGACCTTCTCCGTGCGCAGCAGCGTGGGGGAGGAGAAGCAGGCGCTGATCGGGCGGCTCAAAACCTGCGGCGCAGACTTCGGCGCCGACTATTCCGAGTCCGGCCAGTATCCGGCCTGGGAATACCGCAAGCAGTCGCGTCTGCGCGACGTGATGGTGCAGACCTTTGCAGAGCTGTACGGCAGAGAGCCGGTGGTGGAGGCCATTCACGCCGGTCTGGAATGCGGCATCTTTTCCGGCAAGATTCCGGGGCTGGACTGTGTGTCCTTCGGCCCGGATATGCAGGATATCCATACTACGAGAGAGAAATTGAATGTGGGCTCGGTCAACAGAACCTGGGAATATCTGCTTGCGATTCTGAAGAAGCTGTGAGCCGACCGGCATTCGTTGGTGACCATGTTAAAAAAATATTTCGGAGATAAACGATTCTATAAAATGGCGTTGGCGGTGGCCGTTCCCATTATGATCCAGAACGGAATTACCAACGCCGTTGCCATGCTGGACAACATCATGGTGGGCGCAGTGGGCACGGTGCAGATGACTGGCGTTTCCATTGCCAATACCCTGATGTTTGTCTTCAATCTGACTGTTTTCGGCGCGGTCTCCGGGGCGGGGATTTTCGGCGCCCAGTTCATCGGCAAGGGCGACCATGACGGCGTGCGCTACGCCATGCGCTTCAAGCTCATGATCTGTGCCCTGCTGGCGCTGCTGGGCATAGGTATTTTCCGGTTCTTCGGCGATGACCTCATCCGCCTGTATCTGACGGGACAGGGGCAGGCCGACCAGATCGAGGCCAGCCTGCGCTACGGAAAAAGTTATCTGGACATCATGCTGGTGGGGATCGTCCCCTTTGTGCTGGTGCAGTGTTATACCAGTACGCTGCGGGAAAGCGGCCAGACCGTGGTGCCCATGGTGGCCGGGCTTTCCGCTATGCTGGTCAATCTGCTGGGCAACTGGCTGCTGATTTTCGGCAGGCTGGGTTTGCCGGAGCTGGGTGCGGACGGCGCGGCCATTGCCACAGTGGTATCCCGCTTTGTGGAGGCACTGATCGTCATGGTGTGGTCCCACTGCCACGCCGACGCCCATCCCTGTATGCGGGGGCTGTACAAAAGTATGCGCATCCCCCTGCGGTTGGCCGGAAAGATCGCGGCCAAGGGACTGCCTTTGATCATCAATGAAGCGCTGTGGGCGGGCAGTGTGGCGCTGCTGAATCAGTGCTACTCCATCCGCAGCTATGATGTGGTGGCGGCCATTAACATTTCCACCACCATTTCCAACGTCCTCAACGTGGCGTTCCTCGCCATGGGCAATGCCATCGGCATTATCATCGGCCAGATGCTGGGAGCGGGAGAATTGGAAAAGGCCAAGGAAACGGACGTGAAGCTCATCGTCTTTTCCGAGATGCTTTGCCTGATTTTTGGCACGGCGCTGGCGGCGGTTTCCGGCGTGTTTCCCAAGCTGTACAATACCACGGAGGAGATCCGTTCTCTGGCGTCCACCTTCATTCTGATCAGCGCGGCTCTCATGCCCGTGTGTTCCTATTCCAACGCTGCCTATTTTACCCTGCGCTGCGGCGGCAAGACCCTTGTGACTCTGCTGTTTGACAGCGTGTTTCAGTGCGCCGTGGTTGCGCCGGTGGCCTTTGTCCTCAGCCGCTTTACCACGCTGCCCATTGTGCCTTTGTATATCTGCTGTCAGGGGCTGGAGCTGATCAAGTGCATTGTGGGCTTTGTGATGATTCGCAGCGGCGTCTGGCTGCAAAATATCGTGAAAGAAGAGGCCACTTCATGACCACAAAAGAGTTTCAAAAGCGTTCCACCCTGGGCATTTTCTTCTCCTATTTTCGCCCCCATCTGAAGCTGTTTGCCGTGGATATGCTCTGCGCCGTTCTGGTGGCGGCTGTAGACCTGACCTTCCCGCTGGTCACCCGGCAGGCGCTGTACCAAATGCTGCCCAATAAGCTCTATACCGTGTTTTTTATTGCCATGGCCGCCATGGTGCTGGCCTATGTTCTGCGCTCGGTGCTGCAATTTGTCGTGGCCTACTGGGGGCATACCTTCGGCATCCGTGTGGAAGCGGACATCCGCCGGGATCTGTTTTCCCATTTTCAGGAGTTGGGCTTTGATTTCTACGATCATAACCGAACGGGCCAGCTCATGAGCCGCCTGACCTCCGACCTGTTTGACATTACGGAGCTGGCGCACCACGGCCCGGAGGATCTGGTCACATCGGCGCTGACGGTGATCGGCGCGCTGGTGGTCATGTTCACCATCCAGTGGCGGCTGGCACTGGTGGTCTTGCTGCTGTTCCCGGCCTGCCTGGCGGTGGTCATCTCCAGACGGCGGAAAATGGGAAAGGTCTCCAAGATGGTAAAGCAGCGCACGGCGGCCATCAACGCCGACATTGAGTCTTCTCTTTCCGGTGTGCGCACGGCCAAGGCCTTCACCAACGAGGCGGAGGAGCAGGAAAAGTTCTGCGCCTCCAACGAGCGATTCAAGGTTTCCAAGCGGGAATTTCACAAGGAAATGGGCATTTTCTCCGCCACCATGGAGTTTTTTATCTGCATCCTCATGGTAGCCGTGGTCAGTGTGGGCGGGATTTTGATCATGAACGATCAGATGCGCTATGAAGACCTCATCACGTTCAGCCTGTACATCTCCACCTTTACCAATCCCATCCGTAAGCTGGCCAGCTTTTCCGAGCTGTTTGCCAGCGGCTTTGCCGGGCTTGGCCGCTTTGCCGAGATCATGCGCACGCAGCCGACCATTCAGGACGCCGCCGACGCAGTGGAGCTGAAAGCGGTCAAGGGAGAGATCACGGCGGAGCATTTGGACTTTACCTATGACGGCGAGCTGCCGGTACTGAAGGACATCAGCCTCCATGTTGCACCGGGAGAGACTGTGGCCGTGGTGGGACCCTCCGGCGGCGGCAAGACCACTCTGTGCCAGTTGATCCCCCGCTTTTATGAGGTCAGCGGCGGCAGTCTCCGCATTGACGGCAAGGATGTGCGTGCGGTCACCCAGCAGTCTCTGCGTGCCAACATCGGCATCGTGCAGCAGGACGTGTTCTTGTTTGCGGACACCATTCTGGAAAACATTCGCTACGGCAGACCGGGCGCCAGCGACGAAGAGGTCTATGAGGCCGCCAGACGTGCGGAGATCTACGACGACATTATGCAGATGTCCCAGGGCTTTGAAACCTATGTGGGCGAGCGGGGCGCGCTGCTCTCCGGCGGCCAGAAGCAGCGAATCTCCATTGCGCGTATTTTTTTGAAAAATCCGCCCATCCTGATTCTGGATGAGGCCACGTCCGCACTGGACAGTGTGACCGAGTCCAAGATCCAGATGGCCTTTGACGAACTGGCTAAGGGCAGAACCACCCTGATCATCGCCCACCGCCTGTCCACCGTCCGGTCGGCTAGCCGGATCTTTGTTATCGCCGACGGCGTGCTGCGGGAGCAGGGCGATCATCAGACCCTGATGAAGCAGCAGGGTCTGTACGCAAAACTGTATCAGACCCAGAATTTATCCTCGACTTTCTCCTGAAAAGGGGAAAGAATCAGAATCAACGGTTGCAATATGGTTGTTTTTTTGGTATATTTGAATCAAGCACAGCGTTGACACCGGACGATCCGGGTTTCCATACTATTCTTCGGGAGGAACAAATGGAGCAGGCAATCTTTCAATTTCGGACAGATGGCAACCCCGCCTATTGCAGGAATTTTGGCCATGGGCAGATCAACTATACGTTTTTGGTGACGACAGACACCAATAAGCAGTATATCCTGCAGCGCATCAACACCCATGTTTTCAAAAAACCGGCAGAGCTGATGGAAAATGTCAGTGCGGTGACGGAATTTTTGCGCAAGAAAGTGGACGACCCGCGCCAGACCCTGAATTTTTTGCGTACCGGCGACGGAAACTACTATTACAAGGATGAGCGCCGCCGTTATTGGCGTTGCTATGAGTTTGTCGGCGGCTTTTGCCTGGAAGCGCCGGAGTCCGACGCGGACTTCTATGAAAGTGCCGTGGCCTTTGGCCGGTTCCAGACCCAACTGGCGGATTTCCCGGCGGAGACCCTCCATGAGACCATCCCCAATTTCCACAACACCCCCGACCGCTACCGGAAGCTGAAAATTGCCATGGACGAGGATGCCTGCGACCGGCTGAAAAACGTCCAGGAAGAAATCGACTTCATCATGGAGCGGGAGGAGGAGGCGGGCACCATCCAGCGGATGCTGGAATCCGGTGAGCTGCCCCTGCGGGTGACCCACAACGATACCAAGCTGAACAATGTTCTTCTGGACTTAAAGACCAGAAAAGCCCTGTGTGTGCTGGATCTGGATACGGTCATGCCCGGCTCCAGCCTCTTTGACTTCGGTGATTCCATCCGCTTCGGTGCGGCCACCGCGCCGGAGGACGAGCAGGAGTTGAGCCGGATGTCTTTGAACCTGCACCTGTTTGATGTGTATACCAAGGGCTATCTCTCCGCCTGTACCACCATGACCGACGAGGAGATCGAGTTGCTGCCCATGGGCGCGAAGATCATTACGCTGGAGCTGGCGGTTCGCTTCCTCACGGACTATCTGGAGAGCGACCACTACTTCAAGACCGCCTACCCCGATCACAATCTGGTGCGCTGCCGTGCCCAGCTCAAGCTGGTGCGGGATATGGAGCAGAAATGGTACCAGATGGAAAAGATCGTCAGAAAATACCGCTGAGGTGTGCTATGAACTATCTTGGAATATCCTTTGATGTCAAGAATATGCCGGAGCTGGATCCGGACTTTATCCCCTTTGGCCCGTGGATGGACGCCTACCTGAAGGGGGCGAAGCAGCCCATTTCCATCGCCGTGGAGCGGGATCACGGAAAGATTACCGTGCGCCACGCCTGCATTTACGGCACGCCGGACATGGCCGAGGCGGACTTCCGCTTTGTGGAGCGCTATGTCAAGTTCCTTTTGTGGTCCATCGGCGGCTTCCGGGTGTATATCTGCGGCGCCAGCCACATTGCAAAAGAACTCCAGCGCCAGTATGTCTACTTTGAAAACGGCGAGGGCGAAAACGGCAAGCGCTGGTTCGACGTGCAGTTTATGTCCGACGTGTTTGAAAACGGCTTTGAGATCGTCGATTGCGGGCAGGAGGACTTCCCCATTGAGAACGATGACTCCGTTTCCGTAGGCGGCCACCTGGAGGGCTGCCGCATCGGCTTTGATGCGGGCGGCTCCGATCGCAAGGTCTCCGCAGTCGTCGACGGCAAGACGGTCTATTCCGAAGAGGTCGTCTGGCATCCCAAGACCGTCTCCGACCCCCAGTATCACTATGACGAGATCGTTTCGGCCTTCCGGACGGCGGCTTCCAAAATGCCGCGAGTGGACGGCATCGGCGTTTCCACGGCGGGCGTGCTCATCGGCAACGCGCCCATGGTATCGTCTCTGTTCATTCAGGTTCCCCGGGAAAAGACCGTCCGCAAGCTGGTGCATACCATCTTTGACCGTGCCGCGGCAGAGATCGGAGACGGGACAGTTCCCATCGTGGTGGCCAACGACGGCGATGTGACGGCGCTGGCGGGCGCCATGGGGCTGGGTGCAACTGCCGTGATGGGCATTGCCATGGGCACCAGCGAAGCCGCCGGATATGTGGATCGCAAGGGCAATGTGCTGGGCTGGTTCAACGAGCTGGCCTTTGCGCCTGTAGATCTGAGTGAATCCGCCATGGAGGACGAGTGGTCCTTTGACATTGGCGTGGGCTGCAAGTATTTCTCCCAGGATGCGGTGATCAAGCTGGCGCCGGCCGCCGGGATTGCTCTGGACGAGGCCATGACGCCCGCCGAAAAGCTGAAAGCCGTACAGGAGCTTATGGAACAGGACGACCCCCGTGCGGTGAAGATTTTCCGCTCCATCGGCTGCTATCTGGGGCATACGATGGATCTCTACAGCCGGTTCTATGACGTGGAGCATATGATTGTCCTCGGCCGGGTCATGTCCGGCAAGGGCGGCGACACCATTCTGGCCGAATGCAACCGGGTGCTGGCAGAGGAATATCCGCAGCTTGCAAAGAAGATGGTGGTCATGCTCCCCGACGAGAAGACCAGACGGGTGGGGCAGTCCGTGGCTGCCGCCAGTCTTCCCGAGGCCAGACACGCCTGAACAGGGCGCAACAGCGGCACCGGGGTGCTTGCGCCGCCTGCCGCAGAGGCCTGAAGCGTACAGCCAAATCAGACAATTGATTACATTCAACAATCGCATAAAACGGGACTGTGTATGCACAGCCCCGTTTTGAAATCCTGACAAAGTGAGGTCTATCCGATGAATTATAAGAACGCCTATGTTTATACCGAAGATTTTACCTTTCAAAAGGGCGGATTCTCCGTGGAAAACGGAAGATTCTCCCATGTGCTGGAGGAGCAGCCCGACGCGGTGGATCTGCAGGGAGCCTATGTGATTCCCGGCCTGATCGACGTTCACAACCACGGAAATTCCGGCGCGGACTTTTCCGACGGCGACTATGACGGTCTTGTGAAAATGGCCGGATATTTGGCCAGCGTGGGCGTGACCTCCTTTGCTCCGGCAACCATGACCCTGCCCTACGACGTGATCGAGAAGGCGCTGGCCGCCGGACTTCGCCTGAAAAAGAACCGGCCGGAGGGCACGTCGCGGCTTCTGGGTGTGCAGATGGAGGGGCCTTTCTTCTCAGAGAAGAAAAAGGGCGCCCAAAACGGCGCCTACCTGCGCAATCCGGACTATGCGGCATTCAAGAGACTCTACGACGGTTCCGAGGGTCTGGTGCGTATCGTGGACGTGGCGCCGGAGCTGGAGGGCGCGGTGGAATTTGTCCGTCAGGCCAAAAACGACTGTACGGTATCCATCGCCCACACGGACGCGGACTACGACGCGGCCAAGGCTGCCATTGATGCGGGGGTGACCCATCTGACGCACCTGTACAACGCCATGCCGCCCATCCATCACCGCAAGCCCGGCGTCATTGGCGCAGCTTCGGAGAGCGGCAAGGTCTGCGCCGAGCTGATCTGCGACGGCATCCATGTCCATCCGTCCTCCATCCGTATGGCGTTCCGCCTGTTCGGGGCGGAGCATATGTGTCTGATCTCCGATGCCCTGCGTTGCTGCGGGATGCCCGACGGGGAATATATGCTGGGCGGTCAGCAGGTGTATCTGAAAGACCGGGTAGCAAAACTGGCCGACGGCACCATCGCAGGCGCGGCCACCAACCTCTACACCTGTATGCAGAACGTGATCTCCTATGGGATTTCCAAAGAGGACGCCGTGCGCTGCGCCACCTACAATCCGGCAAGGGAAGTGGGGGCGCTGGCGGAGGTTGGCTCCATTTCCAACGGCAAGCTGGCGGATTTTGTCATCTGCGACGAGGCGCTCAACCGCAAGGAAGTCTATCTTGGCGGCAAAAAAGTCGTCTGAAGTCCCGCATAGTTCCGTCCGCGTGACCCATACTAACCGGGGGTGAGAAACGTGGACGACGAAAAACGGCTGCAGCAGATCCGAAAAAGCGCGCAGATGGGCTGCTTTGGCATTGACTGCGTCATGCACGCGGCGGAGCATCCCGCACTGGCGCAGGCGCTGGCACAGCAGAAAGCCGAGTACGGAGAGATCTTTGCACAGGCCGATGCTTTGCTGAAAGCCCGGGGGCAGAGGCCCAGGGACATCGGCGCCGGGGCAAAGACCGGCTCAAAGATGATGGCCGCCCTGCGGCTGCGCACGCCGGAGAGAGATGCAAAAATTGCGGAAATGATGGTGCAGGGCAATACCAAAGGCATGATCAAAAGCTACCGTGCCAGACGGCAGTGTGCGGACGATGCCCAGGTGCGGGCACTGTCTGAGAAGCTGCTGCAAACGGAACTGCACAATGTGGAACAAATGAAAAAATTCCTGTGATTTCAGGTGCCTGTATCCTTTGGGTACAGGCACTTTTTTTCTGCCCGGCGCATAGTATGATACTACGCACCCGGCGGCAGCGGATGCCTTCGGGACGAATGAATGGAGGGATTCTATGCCTGAGGGCTATATCAAGGCGAGGGTTCATACCTCGCGGGCAGCCATTCCGCTGCAAAACGCAACGGTAACAGTGGAGCGGCAGTTGGAGCAGGGCAGGGAGCTGCTGTCCGTGCAGCTCACAGACCGCAGCGGCCTGACCCAACCCATTGCGGTGCCCACGCCGCCGCTGTCTGACAGTCAGTCGCCGGAGCAGGCCAAGGGCTGGACGGACGTGATCGTGACGGCGGACATCGCGGACTATGAACGGGTGATCGTCAGTAATGTGCAGGTGTTTCCCGGAGTCACCACAGTGCAGGATTTTGACATGGTGCCTCTGGCGGAACTGCCGGGCTTCTGGAGCCAGACGGAGGATTTCACCGTCACGCCCCAGGCTTTGTAGGGAGGCAGCGCCATGCCGGCTGTCATTCCGTACATACCGGAGGCCATTACCGTCCATCTGGGCGCGCCGGGGAGCAACGCCGCCAACGTGACGGTCTCCTTTCCCGACTATGTCAAGAACGTGGCGGCCAGTGAGATCTATCCCACCTGGGAGGAGAGCGCCCTGCGGGCGAACATTCTGGCCATTATTTCCTTTGCCCTGAACCGGGTCTACACGGAGTTTTACCGTTCCAGAGGCTATCCCTATGAGATCACGTCCTCCACCGCTTACGATCAAAAGTTTATAAACGGCCGAAATTATTTCGAGGATGTGTCGCGCATCGTGGATCAGATCTTCAACAGCTATCTGCGCAGGCCGGGCTTTGTGGAGCCGCTGGCGGCGAAGTTCTGCAACGGCACCACTGTCACCTGTGAGGGGCTGAGCCAGTGGGGCTCCCAATATCTGGCACAGCAGGGCTACAACTCCCTGCAGATCCTGCGCAACTACTACGGCAGCAACATTGAGATCGTTAACGACGCCCCCATTCAGGGCATTACGGAGTCCTATCCCGGCACGGCGCTCCGGGTGGGCAGCACCGGCTCCAACGTGACCGTGATCCAGGTGGAGCTGAACCGCATTTCCCAAAACTATCCGGCGATCCCCAAGGTGCAGGTGGACGGGATCTTTGGCTCTGCCACGGAAAACGCCGTCCGAGCCTTCCAGAAGATCTTCGATCTGCAGGTGGACGGTATTGTGGGGCGCGCCACCTGGTATAAGCTGGTGATGCTCTATGTGGGGGTTCTGAATCTGGCGGAGCTGCGCTCCGAGGGGCAGCGGTTCTACGGCATCTCCTGGGCATACCCGGATCCCATTCAGGAGGGCGACACGGGGGAGAAGGTGTCCCACCTGCAATATATGATGGCGGTCATTTCCGAGTTTGTGCCCGAGGTGCCGCCGGTGCGCGTTACCGGTACCTTTGACACCGCTACCAAAAACGCTGTCATGGCCTTTCAGGGCTATATGGGCTTGCAGCAGACGGGTCTTGTGGGCGACCGGACATGGGATGAGATCTACGATCAGTTCGCAGGCATTGAGAACGCGGTGCTGTCGGACCGTGAGGTGTTTCCGCCCATTATACCCCAGCTACCCCAGACCACGGCGCAAAACGCCCGCGCCCGGCTCCACACCTGGGGGTATACGGGCAACGGCCTGCAGCAGGAGCTGGCGGAATACCAGTCGCGCAACGGCCTTGTCAGAAACGGACGGCTCACGCCTCAGACGGCGCAGAGCATGGACAAAGAGGCGGAGCGAAGACGCTATGAGCGCACGGTGCGCATTACCCAGTATCCCGGCTACCCGCTGGGAATGGACAGCCGGGATCATGTGGTGGGAGGCAGAGTATGAAAGTACCGGAATTTTTTGTGGGCAAACCGGTCTCCGGACTGCAAACCATGCTCCGCGTCATTGCGGAGTACGACGAGAGTATGCCCTCGGTCGTCCCCGACGGCATTTACGGCAAGGACACCATGCGGGCGGTGACGGAGTTCCAGCGCCGTTACGGGCTGGCTGCCACGGGGATCACGGATTATGACACCTGGAATGCCATCACCGCCGCCTTTGAGGACGCCAACGTCCAGTTGCAGCAGGCGCAGCCTTTGCAGATCGTACTGAAGAAAAAACAGGTCTTTCTCAAGGGCAGCCGCAACCGTCAGGTTCTGCTCGTCCAGTCCATGCTGGCCATTCTCCGGGCGGATTACCCCGCCATGCCGCAGGTGCAGCTAAGCGGGGTGTTTGACGATGAAACGGAGGCGGCTGTGCGCTGGGTGCAAAAGGTGGGCGGATACCCCCAATCGGGGATCATGGATAAGCAGCTTTGGAAGCTGCTGGCAGGGCTGTACCGGCTAAAGGTCAGTGATGGGGAGGCGGGAGAGGAAAACGCCCGTGTTTCGCCCCAATTGATGCCGGATTCGGATATGGTCATGGAAGAATCCCCCTTGCAAGATGACTGATTTTGTGGCATAATTCCCAATAGGCATTTATGCCCGCCCGGCAACGGGCGGGCAAGAGCCGAATTCTACAAAAGGGCTGACAATATGAAGCTGACACAGGCCTTGAAAACCCGGCGCCTGTATTTTGACGGCGGCACAGGCTCCGTTTTGCAGACCATGGGGCTGAAACCGGGCGAACGGCCGGAGGAGTGGAATCTGCGGCACCCTGACAGAATCGTAGCGCTGCACCGCGCCTATCTGGAGGCGGGATGCAACCTCCTCAAGACCAACACCTTCGGCGCCAACCGCCTGCGGCTGGGAGACGATACCTGCAAGACCGTACAGGCGGGGGTGCTCCTTGCCCAAAGGGCGCTGGAGCAGATCTCTGCTCCGGAGCCACACTATATTGCATTGGATGTGGGACCCTGCGGCAAGCTGCTGCGCCCCCTGGGTGATCTGGATTTTGAAGACGCCGTGGCGCTCTTTGCCCAGGTGATCCGCGCAGGAGCGGAGGCCGGCGCCGATCTGGTGCTCATTGAGACCATGAACGACGCCTACGAGACCAAGGCGGCGGTGCTGGCGGCAAAGGAAACCTGCCGGTTGCCGGTATTTGTCACCAACGTCTACGACGAAAGCCGCAAGCTCATGACCGGCGCGGATCCGGCGGCCATGGTAGCGCTGCTGGAGGGTCTGGGGGTGGATGCCTTGGGGCTGAACTGCTCTCTCGGCCCGGCACAGATGCTGCAGGTGCTGCCTGAGCTGGTGAATTACGCCTCCGTGCCCATTATTATGAATCCCAATGCCGGTCTGCCCCGCAGCGTGGATGGAAAAACAGTTTACGACGTCACGCCGCAGGCCTTTGCGGCGGATATGCGCCGCGCCGCGCAAATGGGCGCGTCCGTTCTGGGCGGCTGCTGCGGTACCACGCCGGAGTATATCCGCGCCATGCGGCAGGCCACGGAGGATGTGCCCTTAAAACCCACGGAAAAAAGGGGGCGGACGCTGGTCAGCTCCTACACCCACGCCGTACAGATCGGCGGCGAGCCGGTGCTCATCGGCGAGCGTATCAACCCCACGGGAAAGGAACGGCTCAAGCAGGCGCTGCGCGCGGGGGATATGGAGTATCTGGCAGCACAGGCCACGGCACAGCAGGAGCAGGGCGTCCCGCTTCTGGATGTGAACGTGGGACTGCCGGGAACGGACGAGACGGCGCTGCTGCCGTTGGCGGTGGAAAAAATTCAGGCGGTGTGCGATCTTCCCCTGCAACTGGATTCCTCCAATCCGGCGGCACTGGAGGCGGCCATGCGCCGCTATAACGGAAAACCTCTGGTCAATTCCGTCAGCGGAAAGGCACAGTCCCTTGGCACCGTACTGCCGCTCATCAAGCGTTACGGCGGCGTCGTGGTGGCGCTGACTCTTGACGAAAACGGCATCCCCTCCACGGTGGAGGGGCGGCTGGCAGTGGCGGAAAAAATTCTGTCCGCTGCGCAGAAATACGGTATCGACCCCAGAGACATTCTTTTTGACCCGCTGGCGCTGGCGGCTTCGGCGGAGCCGGGCGCGGCAGCGGTGACGCTGGAAACGGTGCGCTGCCTGCACACCCGGATGCACGCCAAAACGGTTCTCGGCGTGTCCAACTGTTCCTTCGGCCTGCCCCGGCGGCAGACGGTCACGGCCGCCTTTTTATCCATGGCGCTGCAGGCGGGGCTGAGCGCCGCCATTGTAGATCCCATGTCCCGGCCGGTGATGGACGCCTATGCCGCGTGGCGGGTGCTCTCCGGGACGGACACGGGCTGCCGAGACTATCTGCGCCGGTATCAATCCGGAGCAGAGACGCCGGCGGAAGCGCACCCTCAAATGACCCTTTTCCATGCGGTGGAAAAGGGTCTGGCTGCCGCTGCCGCGGAGGCTGCCGCAGCGGTGTTGAAGACTCACAAGCCCATGGAGATCATCAACGGCCAGATTGTACCGGCGTTGGACGCAGTGGGAAGCGCCTTTGAAGACGGCAGCGTGTTTCTGCCCCAGCTTCTCATGAGCGCGGAGGCCGCTTCCGCCGCCTTTTCCGTGCTCAGAAAGGAAATGACCGCTGCCGGCGCGGCGCAGGACAAGGGAACCATCCTGCTGGCTACGGTGCAGGGGGACATTCATGACATCGGAAAAAACATTGTGCGGGTGTTGCTGGAAAACTACGGCTACACCGTGGTGGATCTGGGACGGGACGTGCCGCCGGAGCGGATTTTGGAGCAGGCCAAAAGCCGCCATATCCGGCTGGTGGGACTCAGCGCCCTCATGACCACCACCGTTCCTGCCATGGAGCGCACGGTACGGCTGCTCCATGGGGAGTTGGCGGACTGCAAAGTTATGGTGGGCGGCGCGGTACTGACGCCGGAATATGCCGCCGGAATTGGCGCAGACGCCTATGCCGGCGACGCCATGGCGGCGGTACGCATTGCCGAAGACCTGTTTTTGAATAAGGAGACTGCAAAAGATGAACAATGACTTCCTTCCGCGTCCGGACTTTATGATCGAGGCCGGGGAACAGAAAAAGGTGCAAAGACCCCTGTTTATGGAGCTGCTGATCTTTCTGGCCGTGTATGTGGTAGCGTGCTTCATCCAATCCATGGTGCTGACGGGGCCGTCCATGGCATGGGTGATGACCGGCGAACGCCACGACACCATCATGGAAATGGCCATCAGCGGCAACATAGACTTTGAGAAGCTCTTCTCCGTGGTGCTGGATATGCCCGAATGGTTCACAGCCCTGTCCCTGTTTGCCAGCGGGCTGTTGATTCCGGTAGCGATGCTCTACTGTAATAAGCTGGAGAAGCGTTCTTTGCGCTCCATGGGCTTTGTCAAAGATCACGCAGTGACGGAATACCTTCTGGGCATTGTGGTCGGCCTTGCCATGTTTGCGGCAGCTTTTGGTATCTGTGCCGCTTTCGGCGGCGTGGGGATCACAGCACTGACCCTGCGTCCGGATTCCGTGCCCATGCTGCTGCTCATGCTGCTGGCCTTTCTGATACAGGGCGCCGGGGAAGAAGTGCTGCTGCGGGGCTATCTCACCGTGTCCTTGAGCAAAGGCCGCTCCCTGCCCTTGTGTATCGCCGTCAGCTCCGTGGTGTTTGCGCTGCTGCATACGCCCAACGCGGGATTTAATCTGCTGGCCTTTGTGAACATTGTGCTGGTTGGCGTTTTCTTCGCGCTGTATATGGTCAAGCGGGGCAATCTGTGGGGCGCCTGCGCCGTCCACGGTATGTGGAATTTTGTGCAGGGCAATTTCTTCGGCCTGCCCGTCAGTGGCGTAAATGCGGGCACCTCCGTGTTTCAATCTGCCTTTCATACCAGCAATACCCTCATTACCGGCGGTGAATTTGGGCTGGAGGCCAGCCTGCCGGTGACGATGGTGCTGGTGGCTGCCATCGGTGTGATCTGCGCCACCAGGAGCAGAGGCGTGACCCGCCGGGCGCCTGCCCCTGCGGTGGAGAACGGAGGCGACGGCACATGCTGACCATCGATGTTGCCGGACTGCACATCGGAATTGACAACCGCTACCCCTATCTGGAGCGCCAGTGCAGAGATTATCTGGGCAGCAAAACGCCGGATTTTACGGTTTCCGCCACGGAGGCGCAGTTGGACGAGGAACTCCGGTTCGGCGCCCATAGCCGGGGCTATCTGGAGAGCATCTGTGTCTATCGGGAGATCGCCCGCAGGCTGCCGGACTATGGCGCTTTTGTCATGCACGCGGCAGTGGTGGAAAAGGACGGTGTCGCCTATGCTTTCACCGCGCCCAGCGGCACAGGCAAGACCACCCATCTTCGCCTGTGGCTGGAGCAGTTTCCCCAGGCTGTGACGCTCAACGGTGACAAGCCCATTCTCCGGCGCATGAGCCGGGGCTTCTGCGCCTGCGGCACGCCATGGACGGGCAGAGAAAAGCTGGGCTGCAACCGTATTGCGCCGCTGGGAGGCATCTGCTTCCTCCATCGGGGCGAAGAAAACAAAATCCGCCCGGTGCAGGGTGGACAGATGCTGCAGGAAATGATGCGGCAGGTCTATCTGCCCCATCAGGAGGAACTGATCGACCGCCTGTTTCCTCTGCTGGACGAGCTGATGACCACTGTGCCGCTGTTTACCATGGAGTGCAACATGGAACCCCAGGCGGCGCAGATGAGCTGCACTGCCATGGAACGGGTCACGGCCGGAGCAGGTACATAATTATAGTTGAAACACCCCGCGCTGCATTTCACTTGGCAGCGCGGGGTGTTTTGTGTCCGGCGGCAGCCGCCGCCGGAGTATAGGGTTAAATATCGAAGGGATCCATGCCCAGAACCGGATGACCCACTTCGGCAAGGAAGTTCAGCAGCTCTTCCGGATCGCCGTTGGGGCAGTTGGTCTCATCGGCCACCATGTCGGCAAAGTTCTCAATGCCATACATATCCTTGGCGGTCTCGTTGAGCTTCTCCCGGATCTGCTCTTTCAGCTCACTGGGCATCCACACCAGACGACCCACGCCGCCCTCGGCCTTGAGGAACTTGTGGGAGGCAATGTAATGCTTGCCGTGACCCATAAAGCCGGGCGTCTGCACACCGCCGCCGGTCATGGAAGCCATCTCGGAGAAGGTCATGCCCAGAGGCGTAATGCCGGCATATTCCCGGCAGGTGATGACCACACCGTTGGAGCAGGGCTCGATGCCGCAGATGCACTCGAAGCAGCCGCAGGAGGTCATGGGGTCTTCCAGCAGAGAATAGAGGGTGACGTGCTCCAGCGCGCCGTGGGACAGGCTGCAAACCGCCTCGTCCACATCCTCGTAGCGGCCGGTGCGCTCGTCAAGGCAGCGCTCTTTGGTGACTACCTGGCACGGACCCTGAGGATCCAGCTCATTGGTGGCCTTGGCGTCCAGCCAGGACACGGCGCCGCACAGACCCAGACGTTCGGGGGTGACAACGCACACATGGCTGGGGGAGAAGGCCTGACACATGATGCAGGAGTAGAACACGGGCACGGACTCGTCGGTCATGGTCTTGAGCCGCTCGTCACGGGCGTTGAAGACCTCGTTGGCGTGCTTGCGCAGCTCCGCGTTCTGCGCCTCGTCCACTACGATGCGCACCTGGCACTTGTCCACCACGGTGTCAAATTCGGACTTAATCTTGGCATAGAGCACTTCGCCGATGTGACGGAACCGGAAACCGGCCTCGTAGTCGGCCTTGCTGATACGCACGCGGATCATATCCCGCTGGCCGGTGTGCATCAGACCCTCCACGCAGTTGAGGAACTGGTGGATCTTGCGCTCAAACACGGGCTCAAAGTCCGGCTGCATATTTTTGCCCGCCACCTCTACGGTGTAGGACAGGGAGATCTTGGAGCCGCAGGGGATCTCATCCAGCTCGGAGCCAATGACTTCGATCTTGTGATCTTCCACTTCCGAGGCGTCCCTGGTGGTGACCAGCTCGAAGCAGTCCTTGCGGGAGCCGTCCACTTCCACCTGCATATCGCCCTTGCGGATGATCTCGCCCTCAAAGGCGGAGGAGAAGGAAACGGGAATGTCGATCTTGGTGATCTTGAGCTTGATGCCTCTGGCCTCGATGGAGGTGTCGATCCAGTCTCTGGTGTCGTCGCAGATGATCAGGGACTTGGGGACTGCCCACATATCGTCGTGATCGTTGGTAATAACCGGGAAGCCCAGCTTGATGGCGCCGGCGCCGCAGGCCACGGTAATGTCGCTGACGGGCTTATAGGCGTTGACAAAGGCGTTGATGCGCTCAAAGGTGTAGTTGTGGAAGCCCTCGCAGTCGCCGGGCTGGATGTTGCCGAAGATCATGGCGGCGCGCACCACCAGAGAAATGACATGGCCTACAGACCAGATTTCCTCGCCAACGGGCACCACGCGCACGGGGAAGCCCATGGAGACGCCCATCTCAACAGCCTGCTCGATGATGCCGCCGATGAGGAAGACGAAAATGCCCCGGGACTGATAGCCCTTGATAGTCTCAACGGCCTCTTCCTTGGAGGGGGCTGCGCCGATCATGACCACAAAGCCCGGAATGTCGCCGGTGACCAGAGGTACGCCCAGCTCACGCACTTCGGCGTCGGTGAAGTGGCCGTGGTAAGCAGTACCCTCGTAGGGTGCGGCAGTTTTCACATATTTGCAGGCCTCGATCATCTCGGCGGCAATGGCGGTGCCCACGCCGGACTGGAAGATGGCATGGGTGCGGTTGTCCCGGAGCATCATGGCCTTCACGTCGGTCAAAGCGGCCTGCAGTTCGCCGGTGGTGGTGACCTTCTTGCCCAAATAGGCATAGATACAGGCCAGAAAATACGCGGTGCTGGGCAGGGACAGGGGCGCGTCGGGGCCGACCTCGGCCACGATCTGGTTGACTTCCTGTTCGGCCTTGGCGAACATCTCGTCCGAGCCGCGGAATACACGTTCAAATAAGGACATACAGTTATTTCATTCCTTTCAGATTCATTCGTTTGCGTCGAGCTTTGCCTTAATGGCGCGGATCTCGTCCAGAGCGGCAGGGCTGCAATCATAAGGGGACAGCCCTTTTCGATCGGCGTCGATGACCTGCGCATTGTAGGTAATAAAGCCCAGCAGGTCTTCCTCCGGGATCCGGCTGCGGATAAACGCCCGGTCGGCGTCGTCGCGGATTTTGTTGGCGACCACCCGCACGCGGGTCACGCCAATGTCTTTGGCCAGCTCCTTGATGCGCACATAGGTCTGGATGCTTCTTGCACCGGGTTCAATGACGGCGATAAACTGATCCATCAGACTGGCAGTGCCGCGCCCCAGATGTTCCAGCCCGGCTTCCATATCCATAATGACCACGTCGTCTTTGCGGAAGGCCAGATTGGCCAGAATGGCCTTGAGCAGCACATGTTCCGGACAGACGCAGCCGGTACCGCCCGTGTCTACCGTGCCCATCACCAGCAGCTTGACCCCGTTGATCTCCTTGGCCAGCTTGTCCGGCAGATCGGAAACCTGTGGGTTGAGTTTGTAAAAGGTGTTGGCGTCGTTGGCGGCGGTGCGCTCTTTGGCAAGCTGCTTCATCTTGGACACGGGGACGATGGAGTTGACTTCCTCTTCCGTCATGCCAAGCGCCAGCCCAAGGTTGGCGTCGGGATCCACGTCGGCGGCCAGAACCGTCCGACCTTCGTCGGCATAGAGCCTTGCCAGCGTGGAGGCCAGGGTGGTCTTGCCCACGCCGCCCTTACCGGTAATTGCCAGTTTCATGAAAAGACCCTCAAGCCACTCAGATGCCCAGCGCCGTGCGCTTGGCTTCGATGGCTTCGATCATGCGGTCGCCCAGCTTTTCAATGTCGGGCTCCACCACAAAGTGGGCTTCTACCCATTCCTGACAGCCCTTGTCGCCCTGCAGCAGCTCCGTGACTTCCGTGGAGCCCTTGGTGAAGGGATCGACGCCCAGATAGGTGTCAATGCCCGTGGCGACAACGTAGTTGCCGATGGAGACGGCCTTTTCGCTCATCCATTCCGGAGCGCAGCCGCACAGAGGAATCTGAGAAATGTTGATGCCCCAGTCCTTGGCGATGTCGGAGGCCAGAACCACCATACGGGAAATATCCACGCAGGAGCCCATGTGCAGCACCGGGGGAATGCCCACCAGCTTGCACACCCGGCGCAGACCCTCGCCGCAGTACTGGGCCGCGTCCGGATCCATGAGACCGGCCTTGGCGGCAGCCTGGGCAGAGCAGCCGGAGACGATGACGATAATGTCGTTCTTCAGGAGCTTTTTCATCAGCTCGATGTGAGCGGTATCGGGACGCACCTTGGGGTTGTTGCAGCCGACCATGGCCACAGCGCCCCGCAGAACGCCTGCCTTGACACATTCCACCAGAGGTTTGGTGGTGCCGGTAACGTCAACGTGGCTGTTGGTCACGCCGTCCAGGCACTTCTTGATGGCCTCTACGGAGTAGCCCACCCGCGCCTTGGTGCGCAGATTGGGGATGTTCACCAGATCCTGCTTCCGGTTGGGGAAGTTTTCAATGGCGGTGCGGACGATCTTC
>JAQYBZ010000008.1 GCA_029003235.1 Bacillota bacterium | reverse complement strand
GGACGCCAACGGCAATCAGGTCTACGAAGAAACGGTGATCACCATTAAGAAAGAGGTCAACGACTATGTCCTGACCTGCCCGGTGCTTCGTCACCTCATTGACATCAAGGCTACGCCCTCTGCCGAGCATCCCTTTGGTACGGACTCCGACGGCTATGATGTGCTCTCCCGTATGATGTACGGCGGCAGAATCTCTCTGCTGGTGGGATTTGTAGTCGTGATTCTGGAGACTTTGCTTGGCACCATCATGGGTGGTATCGCCGGATACTTTGGCGGTTGGGTGGATAACCTAATCATGCGTATGGTGGATATTTTCTATTGTATCCCATCCATGCCCATTCTGATTATTCTCGGCTCCTTTATGGACAGCCAGAAGGTCAACCCCTATGTGCGACTCATGTGGCTGATGGCCATTCTGGGCATATTGGGCTGGGCCGGTGTGGCGCGTCTGGTGCGTGGCCAGATCCTTTCTCTGCGTGAGCAGGAATTCATGGTAGCCACCGAAGCCACCGGCGTGCGCGTCAACAAGCGTATCTTCCGCCACCTGATCCCCAACGTCATGCCCCAGTTGATCGTTACGGCAACGGCCGGACTGGGCAGCGTCATTCTGACGGAATCCACTCTGTCGTTCCTGGGCTTGGGTGTCAAACACCCCTTGGCGACATGGGGCACCATGATCAACTCGGTGACGCAGAAAAATGAGGATATGATCAAATATACCTACATCTGGATCCCCGTAGGGTTGCTGATCTGTCTGACTGTTATTGCATTTAACTTTGTAGGCGACGGTCTGCGCGACGCCTTCGACCCGAAGATGAAGAAGTAAGGAGGAGAACGCTTTGGCAAAAGATGAAAAAAACCTGAACTCCTCCGCGGAGAACGAAAACAAGAACCTGCCGCAGGATAATGCGGAAGTAAAACAGGATAAGAAAAAGAAGCACGACGATACCTATATTTCCGGCAAGGAATCCCGCAGAATTTCCCGCTTCAACCGGAAACTGACCCAAAAGCTGGAAAAGGAACGTGCAAACGCCAATAAGGATCCCAAGCTCTATACCACCAAAATGCGCGATCCCAACAACGTGGTGGAGTTTGACAACGTCTGCACCTATTTCTTTACGGACATTGGCACCGTGCGCGCGGTGGACGGCATTTCCTTTGATGTGCCCAAGTGCTCCACCGTGGGTATCGTGGGCGAATCCGGCTGCGGCAAGAGTGTGACCTCTCTGTCTTTGATGCAGCTTCTGCCCAGACCCACCGGTCAGACCGTGGGCGGCGAGATTCGCTTTAACATCGGCAACGGCGAGGCCTATAACATCGTCAACACCCCCAACGCCAAGATGATGGAGATTCGCGGCAACCGCGTGTCCATGATTTTCCAGGAGCCTATGACTTCTCTGAACCCGGTGTTCCGTATCGGCGCACAGGTGGATGAGGTCATTGCCCTACACAATCCCGACATGAGCAAGGACGCCGTGAAGGAGAGAACTTTGGAAATGCTGGAGTTGGTTGGCATCGCCAACAAGGAAGGCGTCTATTCCATGTATCCCCACGAGCTGTCCGGCGGTATGCGCCAGCGTGTCATGATTGCCATTGCACTGGCCTGTTCGCCGGAGCTGATCATTGCCGACGAGCCTACCACGGCACTGGATGTGACCATTCAGGCGCAGATTCTGGATCTGCTGCGGGCATTGAAGGATAAGATCAAAAGCTCCATCATGCTCATTACCCACGACCTTGGCGTTGTGGCCAGTATGGCGGACTATGTAGTGGTCATGTATGCCGGCCGTGTGGTAGAAAAGGGAACTGCGGAGGACATTTTCCATCATCCCGGCCATCCTTATACCATCGGCCTGATGCGTTCCAAGCCCGTAGTTGGCAAGAAGGTGGATGAGCTGTATAACATCCCCGGCAGTGTTCCCAACCCTGTGAATATGCCCAACTACTGCTATTTCAAAGACCGCTGTGAGATGTGCACCGAAAAGTGCAGCGGGCAGTATCCGCCTGAAATCAAGATCAGTGATACCCATGTGGTGTCCTGCTATCGGTTCTATGATACAGGCGAGATTTTGCACTATCCCAAGCCCGTGAATGTGGAGGAACTTTGATATGGCAGAATTAGAAAAAAATGTTGCCGTCATTGACGAGTATTCGGATAAGTTATTCAAGGACGCGGAAAAGAACCCGGAAAATCTGCTGGTGGTCAAGCACCTGAAGAAATACTTCCCCATTAAGTCCAGCTTCTTTAAGAAGACCATTGGCAACGTAAAGGCCGTGGATGACGTCTCCTTTAAGATTCGGCGGGGCACTACCATGGGTCTTGTGGGCGAGTCCGGCTGTGGCAAATCCACCGTCGGCAGAACCATCCTGCGTCTGCAGGACAAGACCGCCGGTGAGGTTTTCTTCAACGGTCAGGATATTTTCAAGCTGACGCGCAGTGAGCTGCGAAAGATCCGCCCCACCATTCAGATCATTTTCCAGGATCCCTATTCCAGCCTGTCTCCCAGACTTCCTGTGGGCGAGATCATTGCCGAGGCTGTGCGGGAACACAATATCGTGCCCAAGGAAGAATTGGACGATTATGTGACGCGCATTATGCACGCCTGCGGTCTGCAGGAATATCACAAAGACCGCTATCCCCATGAATTTTCCGGCGGCCAGCGGCAGAGAATATGCATTGCAAGAGCCCTGGCGCTGAACCCGGACTTCATTCTCTGCGATGAGCCGGTCTCTGCGCTGGACGTGTCCATTCAGGCACAGATCATCAACCTGCTGCGGGATCTGCAGAAGCAGTTCGGTCTGACCTACCTGTTCATTTCCCATGACCTTTCCGTGGTGGAGCACATTTCCGACACCGTGGGCGTCATGTATCTGGGCAATCTGGTGGAGTTCTCCGACACGGAGAAGATCTTTGATAAGCCCCTGCATCCCTACACTCAGGCGCTGTTCTCTGCCATCCCCGTTCCCGATCCGGATTACAAGATGAACCGGATCATTCTGGAGGGCAGTATTCCTTCTCCGGCCAATCCCCCCAGCGGCTGTAAATTCCACACCCGCTGCAAGGATTGCATGGAGATGTGCAAATATGTGCAGCCGGACTTTTTGGAGATCGAGCCGAACCATTTCTGCGCCTGCCATCTTTACAATTCGCCGGAGCGCAACGCTCAATTGACGGCGGAGATGCAGGAGCTGAAGACGAAGGAACTTGAAGCGTCCGGCAAGAAGAAGGAAAATAAGGAAAAAGCCGACAAGAAGTAAGTCGCCTGCGGCAAGCGGAGGAACCCCATGAGAAAAAAGAAGAAGCAGTATGACGATGACGACGGCCGCGTGATTGCGCCCATGAACGTCGAGGGTATGCCCTGGTACGTCAATGAGCGCAGCAAGCAGCCGGAGAAATCGGAAAAGATCAAGCTGACGAAGGAAGAAAACCGGGCGTTTGTGCGCGGTGTGCTGTTCGCCATCCTGATCTCCTGCGGCGTGTTTGTCGTGGCGTTTACCCTCTTCCTGCTGTTCTGTGATTTTGTCTGGCTTCGATAAGTGTCAAGCGCGCTGCCGCCGCCCCGGTCTTCCGGGTTGTCCGGCAGCGCGTTTTTTGCCCTTTGCAGCGACGATACACAAGAAAACAAGGCGGGTGAGACTGTGAACGTACAATTCCTTTCTGCGCCGGTGGGGTGGCTGCAGTTGGTTTCCGACGGCAGGGCGCTGACCGCAGTGCGCCTGACGGACAGAACCGGTGCTTCCAGCCCGGATGACGTGACAAGGACGGCAGCGGAAGAGCTGGCAGAATACTTTGCCGGGAAGCGGCGGAGCTTTGATCTGCCCCTTGCGCCGCAGGGAACCACCTTTCAGCAGGCAGTCTGGCACGGTCTGGCAGAGATTCCCTACGGGCATACCCTGTCTTACGGGCAGTTGGCCGCTGCGTTGGGCGTTCCCGGCGCTGCGCGGGCGGTGGGCAATGCGGCAGGGAAGAACCCTCTGCTGATTGTGATTCCCTGTCACCGTCTGGTGGCTGCCGGAGGTTTGGGCGGCTTTTTCTGCGGTCTGGAGATCAAGCAAATGCTTTTGAAGCTGGAGGGCGTCTTGCCCGCTGATGCGGCGGACACCGCGAAGATTGACGGTCACTTATAATATGATTGTTTTTGGGCATACTCATAGCCTGAAGAGGCATAGCTTGATCGCCCTTTGTCGCTGACGCGGAGACAATGCAGTTGTGCCGCGCCCTTCCTTTTCGCCCGCTGCGAAAAAGCGGGACGATTTGAGAAAACCGGACATTTTTATTTCAGAATTCATAAATTTTCCTTTACAACCGCCGGATTCTGTGCTAAGATGGAACGGCTGGTATTCTGGCAACGCCCCTTGGCTCAGTTTTGAGGGGAAGACCTCAGACGAGGCATTCCGCCGTCCTCATACTTGGCAAGCGGGTAATATATTGAAAGGTGGAAAACATCATGATTCTCAAGGAAAAGAAAGCACAGGTCATTGCGGAAAACGCAACGCATGAGGGCGACACCGGTTCTCCCGAAGTGCAGATCGCCATTCTCACCGCCCGTATCAACGAGCTCAACGCCCATCTGGCTGTTCACAAGCAGGACAACCACAGCCGCCGCGGTCTGCTCAAGATGGTCGGTAAGCGCCGCAGCCTGCTGGACTATCTGGCAAAGAAGGACATCAACCGCTATCGTGCATGTATCGCAAAGCTGGGTATCCGTAAGTAATATCTTTTCAAAGGGCGACCCCAACGGTCGCCCTTTTTCCCGTGGCACAAATTTCTGCATGGGAGCTTGCTTTAGCAGTTGAAAGCACTGCCGGATCCGGCGGCGGTTTCAAGTGCTAAACCTCCCATGCAGCACAATAAATGAGGAGGTAACCCTATGATCACCCGAAAGCAATATCCCAACCATCACATTTTCGAGACCGAGATCGGCGGCCGCACCTTTACGGTGGAGACCGGCAAGGTGGCCGAGTTGGCAGACGCCGAGTGCATTTGCCGCTACGGCGACACGGTGGTGCTGACCACCGTTACCTGCAGCCCGCTGCCCAAGGCAGGCATGGACTATTTCCCGCTGACCATCGAATTTGAAGAGCGGCTCTACGGCGTCGGCCGCATTCCCGGCAGCTTCAACCGCCGTGAGGGCAGACCCTCGGAGAAGGCCATTCTCACCATGCGCCTTATCGACCGCCCCATGCGTCCGTTCTTTGACGATGAGCTGAGAAACGACGTGGTTATCACTGCCACGGCGATGGCTGTGGATCAGGACAACCCCGTGGAGGTCGTGGCCTCTCTGGGCGCTTTCATTTCTACTGCCTGCTCCAGCGTTCCCTGGAACGGCCCCATGGCGACCACCGAGGTGGCCTATCTGAACGGCGAATATATTATCAACCCCTCTGCGGAGCAGCGTGCCGAAGCGCTCATGTTCTGCACCATCGCTTCCACGGCGGAAAAGGTGGTTATGATCGAGACCGAGGCCAAGGAAGTGCCGGAGGATATTCTCCTCAAGGGCATCGAGCTGGCGCACGAGACCAACAAGAAGATCGTCGCCTTTATCAATACCATCGTGGAGACCATCGGCAAGCCCAAGTTCACCTTTGAAAAGGCCGCCGTCAACCATGATCTTCTGGACGAGCTGTGCGCCTACGGCATGAATCAGATTGAGTACGCCTTGGATACGGACGACAAGAACCTGCGCGAACAGCGCCTGACTGCCGCCAGAGTGGATTTTGCAGAGAAATTTGCGGAAAAATACGAGGATTTCGACGAAAACATCGAGGTCTGCCTGTATAAGATGCAGAAGAAGGTAGTCAAGAAGTGGCTGCTGGCCGGCAAGCGCGTTGACGGCCGCCAGATGGACGAGATCCGTCCGCTGGACGCGGAAGTGGGCGTTCTGCCCAGAGTCCACGGTTCCGGTCTGTTTACCAGAGGCCAGACCCAGGTGCTGTCCATCTGCACTCTGGCGACCCTGTCCATGGAGCAGAAGCTGGACACCATCTTCCCCGGCGAAACCAAACGCTATATTCACCATTACAATTTCCCCGCCTATTCCACCGGCGAGGCCAGAGCCGCCCGTTCCACTTCCCGCCGGGAGATCGGCCACGGCGCACTGGCAGAAAAGGCGCTGCTGCCCGTCCTGCCCAGCATTGAGGAGTTCCCCTACTGCATCCGTGTGGTCTCCGAGGTTCTGTCCTCCAACGGTTCCACCTCTCAGGGCTCCATCTGCGGATCTACGCTGGCGCTCATGGACGCGGGCGTTCCCATCAAGCGCCCGGTGGCGGGTATTTCCTGCGGCCTGATCTCCGATCAGGAGACCGGCGAATGGCGCACCTTTACCGACATTCAGGGCGTGGAGGACTTCCACGGTGAAATGGACTTCAAGGTGGCGGGTACCACCGAGGGCATTACGGCCATTCAGATGGACCTGAAGAACGATGGCCTGACCATGGAGATCATTGCCGACGCGCTGGAGCGCTGCCGCAAGGCACGGCTGGAGATTCTCAATCAGGTGATGCTGCCCTGCATTGCGGCGCCGCGCAAAGAGGTCTCCGAGTATGCGCCCAAGATGCTGTCCATGAAGATTCCCGTAGACAAGATCCGCGAGGTCATCGGCTCCGGCGGCAAGGTCATCCAGAAGATCTGCGCCGATACGGGTGCAAAGGTGGACATCGACGATGACGGCAGCGTGTTTATTTCTGCCATCGACATGGACGCGGTGAAAGCGGCCAAGAAGATGGTGGACGACATCTGCTTCGTGCCTGAGGTCGGCAAGCTGTACTATGGCAAGGTCGTGCGCATCATGCCCAATCTGGGTGCGTTTGTGGAGCTTGCGCCGGGCAAGGACGGACTGGTTCACATCTCCAAGCTGGAGAACCACCGGGTCGAAAAGGTGGAGGATTCCGTCAACGTAGGCGATATGACCTGGGTCAAGGTTACGGAAATCGACGAGCGCGGCCGTGTGAATCTGAGCCGCAGAGACGCCATGAGAGAAATGAACGGCGCCGGAAAGTAAATACTGCACTCCATCCTGCCGGAGCGGCTGCTCCGGCAGGATTTTTTCGTCCCGCCGCATGAAAACTATTTCCGGGGAAATACTGTTATTATTACTGAAGGCATACAAAATTGCCGTATTTTTCCGGAGGATACCATGCAGGGAAAAGTAGAAATATCCGGCATCAATACTTCCAGCCTGAAAACGCTGAAAAACGACGAAATGGAGGAATTGCTGAAACGATCCAAGCAGGGCGACAAAAAGGCCAGACAGCGGCTCATTGAGGGAAACCTGCGGCTGGTGCTGTCTGTGATTCAGAAATTCAGCAGCCGGGGCGAAAATCTGGACGATCTGTTTCAGGTGGGCTGCATTGGCCTGCTCAAAGCCATTGAAAACTTTGACTGCACCAAGATGGTACGCTTTTCCACCTACGGCGTGCCCATGATCTGTGGGGAGATTCGCCGGTATCTGCGGGATAATTCCACCCTGCGGGTGAGTCGCTCCATCCGGGATACGGCCTATCGGGTGCTGCAGTGTAAGGAAGCCATGCTGGCAGAGCAGGGCAGAGAGCCTACCAATGAAGAACTGGCAGTCCGGCTGGAACTGCCGCTGGAGGCAGTGGTGGAGGCGATGGACGCCATTTCCGCCCCCGTGTCCCTGTATGATCCGGTCTATTCCGACGGGGGCGAACCCCTGACGGTGATGGATCAGGTGCGCGACCGGAAAAACACCGACGAGCAGTGGCTGGAACACATCGCACTGCGGGATGCGGTGGAAAAGCTGGGGGAACGGGAAAAGCGCATTTTGTCTCTGCGCTTTTACGACGGAAAGACCCAGGTGGAGGTGGCGGAGGAGATCGGCATTTCTCAGGCACAGGTGTCCCGGCTGGAAAAGGGGGCTTTGAGCGCCATTCGAAAATCCATTGTGTCCTGACGCCGCGTCCCGGACGGCATAATCCCCGGCCGCCGGCATATGCTCCATTGAAGGGGGGAACGGCGGTGCAGATCAGATTTTCCGAATTCCGCATGAAAGAGGTCATCAACACGTCAGACGGCTGCCGCCTGGGCTATGTCTGCGATCTGGAGCTACAACTGCCCGAGGGCAGAATCTGCGCGATCATCGTACCGGGGCCGTGTAAGTGGCTGGGATTGTTTGGCCGGGACGACGAGTTTTGCATACCCTGGGAGTGTATCAAGCGGGTAGGGGAGGATACCATCCTTGTGGAGATCACTCCCGACAAGTGCCGCAGGCCAAAACGCAGAAAATAGCGAAAAAAAGGTGCAAAATCAGGAAAAAAGTACTTGCGAAATGAGGAATCATGGAGTATAATATCCCGGCATGGGTAAGCCCATGACATTCAACTCACACACCCGTAGATCTGCCGCCTTGTGCCTTTGGTGAGCGGCAGAGATGACAGGGGTGGAGGTAAGAACAAAAGGAGAAACAACCATGGCAGTCGTATCTATGAAGCAGCTGCTGGAAGCCGGTGTCCATTTCGGCCACCAGACCAGACGCTGGAACCCCAAGATGGCTCAGTACATCTACACGGAGAGAAATGGTATTTATATCATCGATCTTCAGAAGACCGTTAAGAAGCTGGAAGAGGCCTACGCTTTCGTGCGCAGTCTGGCGGAAAACGGCGAGAGCATCCTGTTTGTCGGCACCAAGAAGCAGGCACAGGACGCCATTAAGGAAGAGGCCGAGAGAGTCGGTCAGTTCTATGTCAACGCCCGTTGGCTGGGCGGTATGCTCACCAACTTTAAGACCATGCGTACCCGTATCGACCGTCTGGCGCAGCTCAGAAAGATGGAAGCCGACGGCACCTTCGCCATGCTGCCCAAGAAGGAAGTCATCAAGCATCAGGGCGAAATTGCCAAGCTGGAGAAGTACCTGGGCGGCGTCAAGGAAATGAAGAAGCTCCCCGGCGCACTGTTCATCGTCGATCCCCGCAAGGAGAGAAACGCCATTGCCGAAGCGCGCAAGCTGCACAGTCCCATTGTTGCGATCGTGGACACCAACTGTGACCCCGATGAAGTCGATTATGTGATTCCCGGCAACGACGACGCCATCCGCGCCATCCGTCTGATTGCTTCCACCATGGCCAACGCCGTTCTGGAAGGCCGTCAGGGCGAGCAGCTGGAAATGAGCTCTGAGGAGACCGCGGCTCCCGCGCAGACCCCTGCAGAGGCTCCCGCAGAATAATTTTAACCTTAAAGTGCCCGCCACGCGGGCACTTTTCAAAAGATGATTAGGAGGAAATAACAATGGCATTTACTGCTGCTGATGTAAAGACCCTGCGTGAGAGAACCAACGTAGGCATGATGGACTGCAAAAAGGCGCTGACCGCCTGCGACGGCGATATGGAAAAGGCCATCGAATGGCTGCGCGAAAAGGGTCTGGCCAAGGCTTCAAAGAAGGCTGGCAGAATTGCGGCCGAGGGCATGGCCTATGCCACCGTGGAAAACGGCGTGGGTGTTGTGGTGGAAGTCAACGCGGAGACGGACTTTGCCTCCAAGGCGCCCGTGTTTGTGGACTTTGTGAAAGACATTGCCAAGACCGTTGCTGGGAACGATCCGGCCGATCTGGAAGCCCTGAAAAACTGCAAGTACCCCGGTTCCGACCTGACGGTTGCCGAGACCATCCCCGAAAAGGTCATGGTCATTGGCGAAAACCTGCAGATCCGTCGCTTTGCCCGCTTTGACAAGAACACCAGCGTGTCCTATGTCCACGCCGGCGGCAAGATCGGCGTTCTGGTCAATCTGGAAGTGTCCGGCGGCATCGACGCCACGGTGATCGGCAAGGATGTAGCCATGCAGATTGCCGCGCTGAATCCCAGATTCTGGGACAAGAGCCAGGTTCCCGCAGAGGTTCTGGACGAGGAGAGAAAAATCCTTGTGGCGCAGATGGACAACGACCCCAAGATGGCCAACAAGCCCCAGCAGGTCAAGGAAAAGATCGCTGCCGGCAAGCTGAACAAGTTCTACGAAGAGAACTGTCTGCTTCAGCAGGCGTTTGTCAAGGATGGCAGCGTCAGCGTCGAGCAGTATATCAACAGCGCGGCCAAGGCTCTGGGCGGCACGGTCAAGTTCGTGGATGCCGTTCGCTTTGAAAAGGGCGAGGGCATCGAGAAGAAGCAGGAAGACTTCGCTGCAGAAGTCGCTGCCCAGATGAACATGGGCAAGTAATCACAAACGTTTTTTGTGACCCTGCCTCCGCAAACCATCGGTTTGCGAAGATCATATGGTATAAGTGAAGGCTCCCGGCGGGTTTCCGCCGGGAGCCTTTGCTTGTAGGGGAGCGGAAACCCATGCCCAAGGCGGGATTTGCCTTGCGCCATGGTGCATTTCATGCTACAATCAGCTTAGGATGTTGCTTCACGGAACATTCGCAGGAAGGGGCGTGTGAGATGAAAAAAACCAAATTATCCGGCAGATTCTGGGCGGCGCTGACGGTGTTCAGCCTGGTGGGGCAGATCGCCTGGGTGGTGGAGAATATGTACTTTAACGTATTCATCTACAAGATGTTCCACGCCAGCGCGGCGGCCATCTCCACCATGGTGGCAGCCAGCGCCGTGGCGGCGACGGTGACGACCCTGCTCATCGGTGCGCTTTCCGACAAGCTGGGCAAGCGCAAGCTGTTTATCTGCGGCGGCTACATTCTCTGGGGTGTCAGCATTTGGAGCTTTGCCCTGATCCGCACCGACGTGATCCACGCCCTGTTTCCGGCGGCGGTTTCTGCGGCCTCTGTGGGAGTGTCGCTGGTCATTGTCATGGACTGCGTCATGACCTTTTTCGGCTCCACGGCCAACGACGCCTGCTTCAATGCCTGGCTGACGGACGCCACCGACGAGACCAACCGGGGCTCCGCAGAGGGCATCAACGCCATGATGCCGCTGCTGGCCATTCTGGTGGTTTTCGGCGGCTTTCTGTCTTTCAATCTGGATCTGCCTGAGAGCTGGACAACCATCTTTTCCATCATCGGCGCGCTGGTGCTGGCCATTGGCGTGCTGGGTATCTTCCTGATCCGGGACGTGCCGGTATCGACGGAGGAGAACCAGAATTATTTCCGCAATATTTTTTATGGCTTCCGGCCGTCGGTCATGGGCCGGAACAAGCTTCTGTACGCGGTTCTGGCGGCGTTTGCGGTGTTTGGCATTTCCATTCAGATCTTCATGCCCTACCTGATCCTTTACTACACCCAGACGCTGCATATGGATAATTATGTTCTGATCATGGCGCCGGCCATTGTGGCCGCTGCGGCGGTTACGGTGGTGTGGGGCAAGCTCTATGACCGCTTTGGCTTTGAAAAAACCGTTGCGCCCGCCCTCGTGATGCTCATGCTGGGCTATGTGGTGCTGTATTTCTTCCGCTCCACGGCGCTGGTGTTTGTGGGCTCTCTGCTCATGATGAGCGGCTATTTGTCCGGGATGGCAGTATTCGGCGCCATGCTCCGGGACTATACGCCCAAAAACCGCGCCGGAATGTTTCAGGGACTGCGCATTGTAGGACAGGTGCTCATTCCCGGCATCGTCGGCCCCTATATCGGCGCGCTGGTGCTGCGCAATGCGGATACGGTGGTCAACAGCGACGGCACCACCTCGTTTATCCCCAACGCCAATATTTACCTGGCGGCGTTCGTAGCTGCCGCCGCCGTTTGGGCGGTGCTGGCCGGCGTCTTCCGGCTGCTGAAAAAGGAACCGTGCCATGAAAACAGTTGATCTTTTGACCGAAGAGGGCAAGCGCCTTTCGAGCCAGCCCTGGCAGACCTATCCCCGGCCGCAGATGCGGCGGGATTCCTTTTTCAATCTCAACGGCCTATGGGAGTTTTGCACTTCTGCCGCCGAGACCTTTCCCGACGCCTATGACCGGCAGATCCGGGTGCCCTTTGCGCCCCAGTCAGTGCTTTCCGGTATTCACGAAGCGCCTGACCCGGAGAAATATCTGTTTTACCGTAAAAGCTTCCCACGGCCCGAGGGCTTTGGCCGGGGGCGGGTGCTGCTCCACTTCGGCGCGGTAGACCAGTGCGCCCAAGTGCGCCTCAACGGCGTAGATCTGGGCAGCCACACCGGGGGCTACACCCATTTTACCTTTGACGTGACCGAACTCCTTGCCCGGGAGAACGTGCTGGAGGTGCGTGCCTGCGACCGGCTGGATCAGCGCCTGCCCTACGGCAAGCAGACCCACAAACGCGGAGGTATGTGGTATACTCCCGTCTCCGGCATCTGGCAGACCGTGTGGATGGAGTGTGTGCCCCAGACCTATATTCAAAGTCTTGTAATCAAAACTGACGCCCGCAGCGCCCGTATCACCCTGCCCGGGCAAAGCCTTTCCGGCACGGTGACGGTGCAGACGCCCCAAGGGGAGCGCAGGTTTCCTCTGAGACGGGGACAGGCGCTCATAGAGCCTGACAGCCCCCGTCTGTGGTCGCCGGAGGATCCCTATTTGTACGAGTTTACGCTGACGGCTGGGGAGGATCAGGTGCGCTCCTATTTTGCCCTGCGCACGTTGCAGATCAAACAGGAGGCGGGTGCGCCGCGCCTGTGCCTGAACGGCAAGCCCTATTTTTTCCACGGCCTGCTGGATCAGGGCTATTGGCCGGATGGCCTGTTCACTCCGGCGCAGCCGGAGCTGTATGCCCGGGACATTCAGGCGGCCAAAGCGCTGGGCTTTAACACCCTGCGCAAGCACATTAAAGTGGAGCCGGAACAGTTCTACTACGACTGCGACCGTCTGGGCATGATCGTGTTTCAGGATATGGTCAACAATGGCGCCTACCGCTTCTGGCACGACACGGCGCTGCCTACCCTTGGGATACAGAAACGGAAGGACAGGAATATGCACAAAGACCCGGAAACCCGCAGCCGGTTTTTGCAGGCGATGGAGGACACGGTGCGCCAGCTATGGAACCATCCGTGTATCTGCTATTGGACGATTTTCAACGAGGGCTGGGGACAGTTTGACTCCGGCGCGGCCTATGCACGCCTGCGCGCCCTGGATGACAGCCGCTTTATCGACAGCGCTTCCGGCTGGTTCCGGGGCGGCGCGTCGGATGTGGACAGCCGCCATGTGTATTTTAAGCGCTTCCGCCTGCCAAAATCAGATAAGCCTGTGGTGCTGTCGGAATTTGGAGGCTACGCCTGCCGAGTGCCGGGGCATGTATTCAATCTGGACAAAAATTACGGCTACGGGAGCTGCCGCACCGGACAGGAATTGGAGCAAAAACTGACAGAACTCTACCGCCGGCAGATCGTGCCCGCGGTGGAAAAAGGGCTGTGCGCCGCCATCTATACCCAGATTTCCGACGTGGAGGATGAGACCAACGGCTTACTGACCTATGACAGAGCGGTGTGTAAGGTCTCCGGCAAGGCTATGAAAAGCCTCGCTGATGCGCTAAAATACCGTTGATTTATGGCGGCAAAGAGGGTATAATAAGCAAGAATACAGAAAGAATGGAGGTCATTCATATGGCAAAGATCGAAAAAACTACCATCATCGGTGATGTTCTGGATATTGCACCGGAGACGGCGCCCCTGTTTATGGCCATTGGTATGCACTGCCTGGGCTGTCCCTCTGCCAGAGGCGAAACAGTGGAGGAAGCCTGCATGGTACACGGCATCGACCCCGATGAATTTTTGAAGCATCTCAACGCCTTCACAGAGGCGCAGGACGCCGAAAAGGCGTAAAAAAGCGTCAGGGCTGCCCCAACGGCAGCCCTGTTCTTTGGGAGTAGGCCATGTACGAGCATGAGAGCAGACCGGATCTGCGGCAGAAAAAATACATACAGATGACCACCATGCCGGTGGAGAAGCTGGTGACCAAACTGGCGCTTCCCACCATTGCCAGTATGCTGGTGACGGCCCTGTACAATATGGCGGACACCTATTTTGTCAGCTCCGTGGGCAGCGGCAGTGACGGCACCAACGCCATCGCCGCTGTGTCTCTGGCATTCTCGGTCATGGCCATCATTCAGGCATTCGGCTTCTTCATCGGGCAGGGCTCGGCCAACTATATCTCCCGGGCACTGGGCGGGCAGGATACCGAAAAGGCGTCGGAAATGGCGGCCACCGGCCTGTTTTGTGCGCTGGTGGTGGGGCTGGTCATTACGCTGGTGGGGGAACTGCTGCTGGAGCAGATCGCGTGGCTGCTGGGCGCGCATGACAGGGCGCTGCTTGCACCGGCTACGGAATATCTGCGGTGGATCTTCGCCGCTGCACCGGTCATGACCTGCTCCTTCTGCCTGAACAACCAGCTTCGTTTTCAGGGCAACGCTGTCTACGCCATGATCGGCGTGGTTTCCGGCGCATTGCTCAATGTAGGGCTTGATCCGCTGCTTATCCACCGCTTCGGCATGGGCGTGGAGGGCGCTTCCGTCGCGACCTGCATCAGTCAGAGCGTGGGCTTCTGCATTTTGCTGGGCGGCACGTTCCGGGGAGACAATCTGCGCATCCACCCCAGGCGCATCCGCATCAACCGGGAGAATCTGAGTCAAATCGCCAGAGGCGGCCTGCCGTCCCTGCTGCGTCAGGGCTTTAACAGCGTGTCTGTCATGGTTCTGAACCTTGCGGCCGGACAGGTGGGCGCGGCCATGCCCCACATGGGGGAGGCGGCGGTCATTGCGGCCTTTGGTCTGGTGTCCAAGATCATGACTGTGGCCAACTTTGTGGCCATTGGCATGGGGCAGGGCTATCAGCCCGTTTGCGGCTTTAACTACGGCGCAGGGCTTTACCGCCGGGTGAAAAACGCCTTCTGGTTTCTGGTCAAGGCCTCCTTTGTCTGGTGTGCCTTGGTGACTTTGGCGGGGGAGCTGGGAGCAAAGCAGATACTGGGACTGTTTTCCGATACGGAGGAAAAGGTTCGGCTTCTGTCTGAGCAGATTCTGCGCCTGCAGTGCGCCACCTTTTTGGTCAACTGCTGGGTCATGCCTGCCAATATGACCCAACAGACCATCGGCTGGTCAAAAAGCGCCTCCATACTGGCGGCAGCGCGTCAGGGAATGTTCCTGATCCCGCTGGTGCTGGTGCTGCCCCGTTTCTTTGGATTAACGGGAATAAAATTATGTCAACCTATAAGTGACCTGCTGACCCTGTTTCTTGCCATCCCCCTGCAGGTGGCTGTGCTGCGGCATTTCCGGCAGGCGGAGGCAGCGCGTCTTCAGGAGGTGCAGCCATGAGACCGCCCCTTTCCAAACGTCTGGCCGCCTGTGCTGCGCTGGTGCCCCGGGGCGCCGTCGCCGCCGATGTGGGGACAGACCACGGTTATTTGAGTATCTATCTGGTACAGCAGGGCATCTGCCCTCGTGTGATCGCCTCGGACCTGCGGCAAAAGCCGTTGGAAAAGGCGCGGGAAAACGTTCTGCGCTATGGAGCGTCGGAGCAGATCACGCTGCTTTTGTCCGACGGGCTGAAAAATTTCCGGCCGGGCAGCTTCGACACGCTGATCTGCGCCGGAATGGGCGGCGACTGCATTTGCGCCATTCTTCAGGCAGCTCCGTGGCTGAAGGATGGGCGGTATACCCTCATCTTACAGCCCCAAAGTTCGGGCAATGATTTGCGCCGCTGGCTGGGGCAGAACGGTTTTTCCATTGAACGGGAAACTCTGGTGCAGGACGGGCGGTTTCTGTACGGCGTCATGGCGGTGCGTTACGGCGCGGAGCGGGAACTGACACCGGGGGAGCAGTATGTCTCCGACGCCCTTTTGCGTTCCGGAGACGAGAATCTGCCCCGGTATCTGGAGCGTGTCCAGCGGGCGCTTGCCCGGGCGGTCTCGGGCATCCGAAAAGGAGAAAGCGCGGAAGACCGGGAAAAGCTGGAATACTATGAAACGGCATACCGGCAGGTGTGCGAAATGAGGGGAAAATATGACCACTTGTAGAGAAATTCTCAACGCCCTTTGGGCGCTGGCGCCCGAGACACTGAAAGAGGACTGGGACAACCCCGGCCTGCTGTGCGGCCATATGGACAGTCCGGTTACCCGGGTGCTGCTGGCGCTGGATCCCACCCGGGAGGTGGCGCAGGAGGCGGCGGCGCTGGGATGTCAGTTGGTTGTGACCCATCATCCCGTGACGTTCGGGCTTCAGTCTGTGACGGACGCCGACGAGGGGGGCAGAAAGATACTGGCCTATCTGGAAAAGGGGCTGAGCCTGATCTGTATGCACACCAATCTGGACTGCGCCAAAGGGGGCGTCAATGACGTTCTGGCAGCGCGTCTGGGACTGACGGAGGTTCGTGTGCTGGACGACGGGAAAACGGCGGGATTGGTGCGCATGGGCGTGGTTCCGTCGCAGTCGCTGCGGGAGTTTACCGCCCGGGTCAAAACGGCGCTGGGCTGTCCCGGCGTGCGTTTTGTCAGCGGCGGAAAGCCCGTAAACCGGGTGGCCGTCGGGGGCGGTTCCTGCAGTGCGTTCATGGAGCAGGTGCTTCTGGCCGGATGTGACACCTTTGTGACCGCCGACGTGAAGTATCACGCCTTCTGCGACGCCGGAGCGCTGGGGCTGAACCTGATCGACGCCGGTCACTTTGAGACGGAGAACCCCGTTTGCGGGGCATTGCAGACCTGTCTGGCGGAGAGGTTCCCGGAGATCCACTGGCAAATCTCCAAAACCCATAAAGATGTCATTGAATTTCTGGATTAAGAGTTGTATTTCACCGCGACCTGTGATAGAATAAATTGTAATTTTAGACAAATACAAGAAGGGATGAAACCATATGTCCGGACACTCCAAGTGGCATAATATCCAAAAAACCAAGGGCGCACAGGATGCAAAGCGCGCTGCGGCCTTTACAAAAATTGCGAAAGAAATGATCGTCGCCGTGAAAGAGGGCGGCGGCAGCACCGACCCCAATAACAATTCCCGGCTGGCCACGGTGATTACCAAAGCCAAGGCCGCCAATATGCCCAACGACAACATCAAGCGCGTGTTGGAGCGCGCCGCAGGCGCAGGCAGCGGCGACAACTATGAGGCCAATACCTATGAGGGCTACGGCCCCGGCGGCGTGGCCGTAATTGTGGAGACGATGACGGACAGCCGTAACCGCACGGCCGGCAATGTGCGCCACCATTTTGACAAATACGGCGGCAATATGGGCGCTGCGGGCTGCGTTTCCTGGAACTTCAGCCGCAAGGGCGTGCTGGTTATCAACAACGAGGACGAGGACTACGACGAAGACAACGTGATGATGGACGCGCTGGACGCGGGCGCTTCCGACTTTGAGGCGGAAGAGGGCTGTTTCACCGTCTATACCGAGCCCGATGACTTCAACGCCGTGGCCGACACCCTGGGCAAAAAGGGCTACGAATTTGAGTCCGCCCAGATTGAAATGGTTCCGGCGGAGTACAAGAAGCTGGAAAGCGAAGAAGACATTAAGAATATGGATAAGCTGCTGGACATTCTGGAAGACGACGACGATGTGCAGAACGTCTGGCACAACTGGGACAGAGACTGAGCTTTGTTCGAAGTACGGGCGCTGGGATCCCAGCAGGACAAAAGGGGCTGTTGCAAGTGCAGAGCATTTTGCAGCAGCCCCTGCTGTCATCAAGGAAGCCTGTTGCGCTGCTCCGGCGGGACAACAGACATAGGTGGGCACCTCGGCGCGGTGTTCCGCAAAGGCGGACTTGGGCTTCGGTCTTTGGCCTGCTCCCGGTTTTCCTGTGGGGCGTGCTTCTCCGGGCATGGAGGGGCTGTGATGTACTTCTGGATTCTGCGCAAAATGACAGGAATATAACGATTTTTCGTTTCAAAGAATTGTTTTATAGACAAAATAAGAAAACTGTGGTAAATTAATTTATTAGAGAACAAGCAGGGGAGATACCTATGAAAATTGATGTAATGGGCGTCCGCTTCGACAACGTCACCATGGACGAGGCGCTGGAACAGGGGACGGCTCTTTTGGATACGGAGGGCGCGTCCGTCTGTGTGACGCCCAATTCCGAGATCGTCTACGAGGCCATCCACGACGAAGAATTCCGCGCCCTGCTCAACAGCGCCGAGCTGGTGCTGCCCGACGGCGCGGGCGTGGTGCTGGGGGCAAAGATTCTGAAAACGCCCCTGAAACAGAAAGTGGCGGGCATCGATTTTGCCGCCGGGATGCTGAAGATTTTCGCCCAGCGGGGAACGCCTCTGTATCTTTTGGGGGGCAAACCCGGCGTGGCGGATCTGGCGGCGGAAAAAATGCGCCGGCTTGCACCGGGGCTGGACATCTGCGGCACTGCCGACGGCTATTTTACCGAGGAAGCGCCTGTGGTGGAGGCCATCAATGCCTCCGGCGCCCAGGCTCTGTTTGTCTGCCTTGGCGCGCCCAAGCAGGAACGCTTTATGTTTGCACACAAAAATGAACTTCAGGTGCGGTTCATGGCGGGGCTGGGCGGCAGTCTGGACGGCTTTGCCGGGACGGTTAAGCGCGCCCCTCAATGGATGATCCGGCTGCAGTTGGAGTGGCTCTACCGTCTGATCAAAGAGCCGAAGCGCCTTGGCAGAATGATGCGTCTGCCCAAATTTGTGCTGGCAACGCTGGCAAAAAGAATTAAAGGGTGAGAAACTATGGGAAAGCTGATCGTTTTTGAGGGAACAGACGGTTCCGGCAAGTCCACGCAGTTTGCGCTTTTGACCAACCGGCTCAAACAGGAGGGGGTGGACTTCCGTACCATTGTCTTCCCTCAGTACGCCGAGGAATCCTCTGCGCTGATCCGGATGTATCTGGGCGGCGAATTCGGCAAGCGCCCGGCGGATGTGAACGCCTATGTGGCATCTACCTTTTATGCCGTGGATCGGTATGCATCCTATCATAAGGTATGGGGACAATATTACCGGGACGGTGGGCTGATTGTGTCCGACCGCTACACCACCTCCAACGCGGTGCATCAGGCATCCAAAGAGCCTGAGCAGACCCGCCGGGATTTCTTCCAGTGGCTGTACGACCTGGAATACCGGCATATGGAACTGCCCGTGCCGGATCTCGTCATATATTTGGATGTGCCCACCCAGATTACCGAGCAGTTGATGCGCAAACGGGAGGATTGCACCCACACGCACGCGGATATTCACGAGCAGAATATGGAGTATTTGCGCCGCTGCCGCGAGACCGGCCTGCAGGCCGCCGAATACTATGGCTGGACGGTCATAAAATGTGCAAAGGACGGCGTGCTGCGCACCATCGAGGACATCCATGAGGAGATCTACGCTCTGGTGGGGCACTGTCTGGGGGAGGAGCCCCGGAGAAAGGACTGAATACTATGGTTTATATCTTGCTGGGCACGGGCTTTGAAGAGACGGAGGCCATTGCCCCCTGTGATCTGCTGCGCAGAGCGGGCGTTGAGACCTGCTTTGCCGGCATCGGAGCGCAGACCGTCACCGGCTCCCACGGCATCGCCGTCAAAGCCGACGTGACGCTGGACGAGATTGATTTTGACGCCATGCAGATGGTGGTGCTTCCCGGCGGGCTGAGGGGTGTGCAGTCCATCAGCCAGAGCCGTCAGGCGCTGGAACTGGTGCGCCGTGCCTATGACGACGGCAAGTATGTGGCGGCCATCTGTGCCGCTCCCACCATTCTGGCGGCGCTGGGCATTACGGACGGAAAATGCGCCACCTGCTATCCCGGCATGGAAGACCGGATGGGAACGGCGCAAATGACTGACGCCCCGGCAGTGACCGACGGAACGGTGATTACCGGCAGAGCCGCCGGCAGCGCCATGGCCTTTGGGCTGGCGCTTGTGGCCGCGCTCAGGGGAAAACAGGCGGCAGACGCCGTGGCGGACGCGGTGGTGTGTCCGCATCTGGGCTAAGGCAAGGAGAGTTGGAGGGTAACTATGGCAGACGACAGAATTGGCCCGCAGGGATATGAAGAAGATCCGTCTCTGGACGATCTTCTGCGCGCTGCGGATGAGGAACTGAACGGCGGCGAGACGCAGGAAGGCGGCTATGGTGAGGAACCACAGCAGGAAACAGGCTGGAAGACTCCGGCGGCCCAGGACGACTTTGAGCCGGATTTCGGCAACGCCTTTGACGACTACGGCGACTATGAGCAGCCGCAGCCGGGGGAACCGGAACCCCCGAAGCATCTCAAACGGATGCGGTTCCCGGTCTTCCTCAAGGTGCTGATCTACCTGTGCGTGGTGGCGGTGCTGGGCATCGTTCTGGCCACGGTGGGCTGGCGGCTGGCGGACGACGTGCTGGCGCTGACCCGGCCGGACGAGGACGTGGTGGTGTCCATTGAGGAAAGCGACGATCTGGACAGCATCTCCGCCAAGCTGAAGGACGTTGGCGCCATCGAGTACGAATGGCTCTTTAAGCTCTACTGCAAGGTCACCAAGTCCGAAAACTATTTTGATCCCGGCGTCTACACCATCAACCTGACCTACGATTACCACGCGCTGGTGAACTACCTTATGGCGACCCAGGGCGATCGGGAGTCCGTCACGGTCATGATCATTGAGGGCGCGGACTGCTATGATATTTTTGACCTGCTGGAGGAAAACGGCGTCTGTTCCAGAAAGGCTCTGGAGCAGGCGGCGGCCAATTACGAATTTGACTACGACTTTTTGAAGGGCTTGCCCTATGGTGAGACCAACCGTCTGGAGGGCTATCTGTTCCCCGACACCTACGAGTTCTATCTCAACGACGAGCCGGAGAACGTGATTAACAAGTTCCTGAGAAACTTCGACAACAAGATGGACGAGGATGTCATGGCCGCCGTGGAGGCGTCAGGCTATTCTCTCTATGAGATCATTACCATGGCCTCTATTGTAGAGGGCGAGGCAGCCAACGACGAAGAACGTCCCAACGTGGCCTCCGTCATGTTCAACCGTCTCAATAACTGGGACAACCCTCTGCTGGGCATGGATTCCACGGTGTTCTACGGCGCCATGCTGGAGGGGACAAGCTTCTCCGTGGAGCTGGACAGCCCCTACAACACCTATCTCTATCCCGGTCTGCCTGAGGGCCCCATCAATAACCCAGGCATGAATTCCATCCGGGCGGTGCTCTATCCCAAGGAAACGGACTACTACTACTTCGCCACGGCGACCGACGGACTGAACCGCTTCTTTGCGGACAACGACAGCTTTACCGCCTTCCTCAACAGTGATGAATATGAACCGATCACCCCGTAAGCCGGAGCTGCTTGCGCCTGCGGGGGACATGGAAAAACTGAAAATGGCAGTGCTCTATGGCGCGGACGCCGTCTATCTGGCGGGCACCAGCTTCGGGATGCGTTCCTTCGCGGGGAATTTTACCCCCGAGGAGCTGCCCCAGGCGGTAAGCTATGCCCACAGCCACGGTGTCAAGGTGCATGCCACCGTCAACACCATGGCGCGCAACGATGAGGTGGAGCGCCTGCCGGCACATCTGGAACTGCTGGATGCCAGCGGCGTGGATGCCCTCATTGTGGCCGATCTTGGGGCGTTCCGTCTGGCGGAAAAGTATGCGCCCCACTGCCAGCGCCATATTTCCACCCAGGTCTCCGTGGCAAACTTTGCCAGTGCCGAGGCGTGGTATGCGTTGGGGGCAAAGCGGGTGGTTCTGGCGCGGGAGCTGTCCATGGACGAGATTCGCCAGATCCGCCGGCGCGTCCCCGCCGGTCTGGAGCTGGAGGTCTTTGCCCACGGCGCCATGTGTGTGTCCTATTCCGGCCGGTGTCTGCTGTCCAATTATATGACGGGCAGGGACTCCAACCGGGGCGCCTGCGCCCAACCCTGCCGCTATCAGTACGCGCTGGTGGAGGAAAAACGCCCCGGCGAGTATTTTCCGGTCTTTGAGGACGAAAAGGGCACCTACATCATGAATTCACGGGATATGTGCATGATCGACCATGTGGACGATCTTATGGACGCGGGTGTGGACTGCCTGAAGATCGAGGGCAGAGCCAAATCCGCCTATTACGCCGCCATCGTTACCGGCGCGTACCGCCATGTGATCGACGACGTAGCCGCTGGCCGGCCTGTGTCCGCCGTGTGGCGTGACGAGGTGGAGAAAGTCTCCCACCGGCACTACAGCACGGGCTTTTTCTACGGCCAGCCGGGACAGTACTGTGAAAGCTCCCGCTATCTGCGCAACTGGCAGGTATGCGCCATTGTGACGGACTGCGACGAAAACGGCCTTGCCACCCTTTCCCTGCGCAACAAATTCTCCGCAGGGGACGAAGTGGAGGTCGTAGGGCCTGACTGCCCGCCCTTTTCCATGACCGTAAAGACCCTTTTGGACGAGACTGGCGCGGCGCTGGAGCAGGTGCGCACGCCCCAGATGACCTTTCGTATGCAGCTTCCCCGGCGGGTACCTGCTTATTCCATTGTCCGCCATGGGGTGGAGCTGTCCGGCAAGTGACGGAAAGGATAGATTGATTTGGAGGTTACACATTGAATCAGCCATATGATCCCATTGAGGAGCGCCGACGTCAGCGGCGCATCCGGGCGGAGCGGCGCAGAAGACGCAATCTGGCGGCACTGATCATTCTGGCGCTGGTGCTGACGGCGCTGCTGGTATTTTTGATTGTGTGGGGTGTCAAGGCCATTTTCCGTTCGGACGGCTCCGGGCAGGAACAGACCACCGCTTCCGTCACCACGGAGGCGCCCACAACGGAGAGCGTGGACGTCAACGCCCTGAAGCCCGAGGACAGAACGCCGCAGGCCAGCGTGACTTTGCTGGCGGTAGGAGATAACCTGATGCACAACACGGTCATGTGGTCAGGAGAGAAGGGCGATGGTACCTATGATTTCACGCCCCTGTACGAATACATCCAACAGGACATTGAGGCGGCGGACATCGCCTGCATCAATCAGGAGACGATTTTTATCGACGATCCCAGCGAATACACCAACTATCCCTCCTTCGGCGGCCCCACGGCCATCGGACAGGCGCTGATCGACGTGGGCTTTGACGTGGCCACCCATGCCACCAACCACTGCTATGATAAGTACGATCAGGGCATTGAGGATACCATCGAATTCTGGCGCCAGCACCCGGAAATGACCTGGCTGGGCATCCATGACAGTCAGGAGGACGCGGATACCATTCGGGTAGTGGAGAAAAACGGCATCAAAATTGCCATGCTCAACTACACCTACGGCACCAATGCCGGGCAGCCCTCCCAGAGTTATATGATCGACTATCTGTGGGACGAGGACAAGATTGCCGCAGACATTGAAAAGGCCAAAGGGCAGTCGGATATTGTCATCGTCTTTGCCCACTGGGGTACGGAGAATATTTTCCACGCCGACGACGACCAGATCAAGTGGGCGCAGTTTTTCGCGGACCACGGCGTGGGCGCGGTGATCGGCGGCCATACCCATACGGTGCAGCCGGTGCAGACCGTCACCGGCAAGGACGGCAATGTTATGCCCGTGTTCTATTCTCTGGGCAACTTCATCTCCCATATGTCCAACTATTATAATATGCTGGGCGGCCTTGCCCGGCTGACCATCAGCCGGGACGAGTACGGCGTGTATGTGTCCGACTATTCTCTGGAGCCAACCATGACCTGGGCGACCAAGGACGCCGACGGCTACCACTTCCGCGCCATGAAGCTG
>JAQYBZ010000007.1 GCA_029003235.1 Bacillota bacterium | reverse complement strand
CTTTGACCGGCTGCTCCTGCTTCTGCGGCGGCTGATGCAGCACGCGCCATGGTGGCTTTCGGAGGCACTGCTGGACGGGGTGTTCGCTACCACCGGGCGGGTCGTTTCCGTCATGCTGCCTCCAATGGCCATCTTTTTTCCGCTGTTTACCCTTTTGGAGGACTTTGGCTATCTGCCCCGAGCGGCATTTCTGACAGACCGGCTGTTTGCCTGCGCAGGCACCTGCGGCAAACAGGCGCTGACGACGGCCATGGGCTTTGGCTGTAATGCCGTGGGCGTCACCGGCTGCCGGATTATCGATTCGCCCCGGGAGCGTCTGATTGCAATTCTGACTAATGCTTTTTTGCCATGCAACGGACGATTTCCTGCGCTGATTCTCCTCATTGGCCTGCTTTTGGGCGGGAGCAGCAGCGCGGCCTGCTCTGCCCTTGTGCTGACGACGGCGGTGCTGTTCAGTTTTGCCGTGTCTCTGCTGGTTTCTGCGCTTCTGAGCAGGACGCTCCTGCGGGGAGCGCCGTCCTCCTTTGCGCTGGAGCTACCGTCCTACCGCAGACCTCAGGTGGGAAAGGTGATTGTGCGCTCCATTCTGGACCGAACTCTCTTTGTTCTGGGCAGAGCGGTGGCCGTGGCGGCGCCCGCAGGGCTGGTGATTTGGGTGCTGGCCAATGTGCAGGTGGGCGGCGGATCGCTGCTGGTGGCAATGGCGCAGGCTTTCCAGCCGGTTGGGCTGGCACTGGGTATGAACGGCGCGCTGCTTCTGGCCTTTGTTCTGGGCTTCCCGGCCAACGAGCTGGTGCTGCCGGTGACGGTGCTGATTCTGACGGCAGGGGTTTCCGTAGGCGGGGAACTGTCGGGCACACAAATGACCGCCGCGCTGCTCAGCGGCGGGATGGACTGGAAAATGGCGCTTTGCACCCTGCTGTTTTTCCTGTTCCACTGGCCGTGCAGCACCACGGTGCTGACCATCCGGAAGGAAACAGGGAGTTGGAAATGGACGCTGCTGTCCATGGTGCTGCCGACTGCCGTGGGTGCGGCTTTGTGCCTGACGGTCAATCTTCTGTTTTAGCGATAGCAGGAGAGAGCAAAGAAAAAAACAGAAAAACGCCGCAGGCGGGGTTTTCAAGTCATGGGATCTGTGGTATAATTACTTGACAAATCATATTCCCGGCGCGTCTTCCGTTCTGCGGCAGACGCGCCAGAGGAGTTTTACGAGCGATTGCCAAAGCGGAGGTATTGAAGTTGCACCATTTGCCTCAAAAGAGAAAAAAGAAGCAGGATATGCCCAGACCCCGCCGGAGCGTGGAGGTAGCGCATCCCGATCCGGAGGTGGGTCTGACCCACGCTCAGGTGGTCAAGCGCGCGCAGGCGGGCTGGCTCAACACGCCCGTAGACCCCCCGGGAAAGTCTGTCAAGCAGATCATCCTGTCCCACGTCTTTACATATTTTAACCTGCTCTTCTTCCTGCTGGCGATCTGTGTGATTTTGGTGCGTAAGTGGCTTAACCTCACCTTTATGGGGGTCGTGCTGTGCAATACGGCCATTGGGATCATTCAGGATCTGCGGGCAAAAAAGAAGCTGGATCAGCTCAATATCCTTGCCTCGCCCCGGGTGCCGGTGGTACGCGACGGCCAGCTTCGCAGCATTGACGCGGCCAAGCTGGTACGCGACGACATTATCCAGCTTACGGCGGGAAAACAGATCTGTGCCGACGCCGTGGTGGTGGCGGGGGAGTGCTGCGTCAACGAGGCGCTGGTTACCGGCGAGGCGGACGAGATTGTAAAAAAGCCGGGGGATACGCTCCTATCCGGCAGCTTCGTCATCAACGGCACCTGCCGGGCGCAGCTTACGGCAGTGGGCGACGATTCCTTTGCCGCCAAGCTGACCATCGAGGCCAAAACCGCCGGTTCACAGCCCAAGTCGGAAATGATGCGCTCTCTGACCAACCTGATCAAGTGGATCGGCTTTGCGGTGATCCCTCTGGGCATTATTATGTTCATCAAAGAATATGTCTGGCTCAAAGGCGAGATTGCCGAGGCCGTGGTATCCACAGTGGGTTCCATCGTGGGCATGATTCCCGAGGGTCTGTATCTGCTCACCAGTCTGGCGCTGGTGGCCAGCGTGATCCGTCTGGCCAACCGGAAGACGCTGGTGCATGATATGGACTGTATCGAGACGCTGGCGCGGGTGGACACCCTGTGCGTGGACAAGACCGGCACCATCACGGAAAACAAGATGATCGTGGAGGACGTGGCGCTGCTCAACGAAGACCGCTTTGTGATCAGCGACATCCGCATGATCATGGCCGACTACGTCTACGCCATGCAGGACGACAACGACACCATGGTGGCGCTGAAGCGCTATTTCACAGGTAAACAGTACCAGCGCGCCATCAAGACCCTTCCGTTCAGTTCCGCCCGGAAATACGGCGGCGTGTCTTTCCACACGGACGAGACCTATCTGCTGGGTGCGCCGGAGGTGCTGCTGGCTTCCTGCCCGGACAGACAGCGCTATGAGCCGATCATTCGCCGCTATTCGGAAAAAGGCTGCCGGGTGCTGCTGCTGGCGCTGTATGACGGTTCTCTGGACGATCCCACGCCCAGCGCGCCGCTTATGCCGCTGGCGTTGATCCTGCTGTCCAATAAGGTGCGGCCTAAAGCTGCGGCTACCTTTGACTATTTCGAATCTCAGGGAGTGACTGTAAAGGTCATTTCCGGCGATAACCCCATGACCGCCTCCGAGGTGGCCAAGCGTGCCCATATCCGCAATGCGGAACGCTGGGTGGATGCCCGGACGCTCACCACCGACGCCGCCATCAGTGCGGCGGCTGAAAAGTATACGGTCTTTGGCCGGGTCACGCCCCAGCAGAAAAAGAAGCTGATTCTGGCCATGAAGAACCACGGCCACACGGTAGCCATGACCGGCGACGGCGTCAACGACGTACTTGCCCTGCGGGAGGCAGACTGCTCCATCGCCATGGCCAGCGGCAGTGACGTGGCCTGCCAGGCCTCCCATATCGTTTTGATGAATTCCGACTTCTCCGCCATGCCCTCTGTGGTGGCCGAGGGCAGACGGGTCATCAATAATATTGAACGCAGTGCCTCTCTGTACATCGTAAAAAATCTGTTCTGCTTTGCACTGGCCATTATCACCCTGTTTTTTACCCTGCCTTACCCCTATACTCCGGCACAGCTCAGCCTCATCAGTATGCTGACCATCGGCATCCCGTCCTTTGTGCTGGCGTTGGAGCCCAATGAAAACAAGATCAGCGGAAAATTCCTGCGAAATGTGGTTTTCCGGTCGCTGCCCGCCGCCATGACCGATCTGGTTCTGGTCATCGGCGTCATGCTGTTCTATGTAGCTTTCCGTCTGGATGAAACCATGCTGCGCACCATCTGTACCGGCATTATGGGAGTGGTGGGTCTGATGATGGTCTTCCAGACCAGCCGGCCCTTCAACGGCCTGCGTACAGCCATGTTCACCCTGCTGACCGTGGCTTTCTGCGTGTGCTACTTCTTCCTGTCGGAGATGTTCACCCTCAGTCCGCTGGATGGACAGAGCTTCTTGATTTTTGTTGTTTTCACGATGCTGGCGTTCTCCGTCATGTGGCTGTTCGGCAGGCTGAATCACTTCTGTAAAGAAAAATATCTTCAGCGGCAGAAAAATAAACGCCATGTCCGCCACCGCAGGAAAAGCGTCAGATGACCACAAGTTTTTCCGGGAAATTGGGAAATGATGCTTGACATTTTTCTTATGAATGACTATAATAACAAGGTCTTTTGAAAAAGACCCTGAAAGCACCCTGGATCGAGCCGGGTGCATCGGAGGGAGGGAAATCAATGTCTGAAATTCGCGTAAAAGAGAATGAGTCTCTGGAAAGTGCTCTGAAAAGATTCAAGCGTAGCTGTGCAAAGGCTGGCGTGATTCAGGAAGTCAAGAAGAGAGAGCATTACGTGAGCCCCAGCCTCAAGCGGAAGCAGAAGAGCGAAGCTGCCCGTAAGAACAGGAGAAGAGGCTATTGATCCCCCTTCGGTTTTTTGAAAAAATCATTCAGAAGCGCACGGAACCCCGTGCGCTTCTGTTTTTTTGCACAAAGAAAACCACCGGCACGGCCGATGGCTTGCTCACAAAAAATGTGCCGCAGCAAACGAACCGCTCCCCGTCAGGAGGACAATGAAATAAAATTAAGATGATTCTGTAGAGATGCACAGCACTGCGGTGCTGTGGGAACCGTAGATTCCGTACGATTGTGCTAAAAGCAAAATCGTACGGAAACCACGGTATATTTCACTGTCTCTCATAGAGGGAGTATATCAGAGTTTCCTGCGGCAGCTTTTTCTTGCATCCGTTATCGTTGGAGGAACAGCCATATCAGCAGCGCCGTGTGGGCGGCCATCATGACAGGCACACCAATGGCAAACTGGGGATGGCGGCGGCAGTTGGACTTGTGATGCAGCAGACGGATGGCTGCAAAAGCGCCGAAACTGCCGCCCAGACCGGCGCACAGGAGCAGCACCCGCTCCGGGATGCGCCAGCGCCCCAGCTTGGCCTTTACTTTGTCCAGGGCAAAGAGGACAAAGGATAAAACTGACAGGACGGCGACATAAACAAGGCTCAGTTCCATATAATAGTTTTGCAAAAACCCATTCAGGTCCGTCATAGGGCTGCTCCTTTCGGAGGGATTTTATGAAAAAGATCACGGTTGCGCTCACTTTGATACTCATGATAGCACTTTCCGCCTGCGCTGACAAGGGGGCGGAGGAGGCACTGGTGATTCAGGACGAGATTCCCTCGTCCGAGACGACCCAGAGCCTGAAATATACCATCACCTTTGCCATGCCGGACAGCGCCATTCAAGCCACGGCGGCGACTCCGGCGGATAAGGTCTGGTATGAGGCTGCCGACGGCAGCTACTGCATCATCACGGAAATTACGCCCCAGTCCGACGCTGCGTCAGTCATTCGGGATATGACAGGCTTTGCGCCGGAGGAACTGGACATTATTCGCTCCCAGCGCCTTTCCATGCCGGAATACCGCTTCCGCTGGGTCAGCGAGGGAGAAAAGGGTCTTGAGGTCTGCAGCGGCGCGGTACTGGAGGACACGGATTACTGCTACAGCATCCAGTTCCGGGCGGCGGAGGACTGCGCCAAGGACTGCCGGGACATCCGGGACGATGTGCTGTCCAGCTTCAGCCTTTTCTACGACGAGGGGTATTAAGACACCCGGCTCTTTACAAACGGCGGTTTTTAGGGTATGATACTGTCATCGCTGAAAAACGGGCGTGATTGTCTATGAAAAAGGTTCTCATCATTCTGGCCATTGTGCTGGCAGCACTGATCCTCATTGGCGCGGTGGCACTGGTGGTGTTTCTGGTATCTCTGCCCTCGTCCTCGGCCGACGGCGGCAGTCAGGATCTGCAGACCTATCTGCAGACCCAGTGGCCGGAATTTCCCGTGGAGGAATACGACGCGCAGAACGGAAAACTGGTGCTGTCCTATCAGACCGGCATCACCTATGAACAGGCGCAGAAATACGGCCAGAGCGCCGGATACGACGAGGTGGCACAGGGTCATGTGTCTACCATGAAGACCCTGCGCAGCGCCTGTGCCAGCGCCTGTAAGGTCAGTCTGAACCAGATCATTATCCACGGCTATTCCACCGATGGGGAAGTAATCTACACCATTACGGACAGCGGCGATCTGTCTGCCTGCTGGATGGAATAACGCCACGCCCGGCTTCCGGAAACAGGAGGTCGGGTTTTTCCTTTGGAAAATGTGCTTTCTGCCACGAACTGGCGCATATTTTTTCCTTGCTTGCTTGCATCTGCGGCGCGGGTGTGCTAAGCTGTGATTGTGCCAATGTCTGCCGAATCAGCCGCGATGCGGCGGTACGCAAGATATTGCAAAGTGTATTTTAGGAGAGTAGGATTTGCTATGACGGACTTTGGAAAAACGATAATCGGACTGTTGATCCCGCTGGTGGGTACGACGCTGGGTTCGGCCATGGTCTTCTTTTTGAAAAAAGAGATGGGTCAGAAGCTGCAAAAAGCCCTGTTGGGGTTCGCCTCCGGGGTCATGATCGCGGCCTCCGTCTGGTCGCTGCTCATTCCCTCCATTGAAATGGCAGGGGAGGGCTCCACGGCATGGGTGCCAGCGGTAGTTGGATTCTTGGCAGGCATGGGCTTTTTGCTGGTGCTGGATACGGTGATTCCCCATCTGCATATGAATTCCGACTGCCCGGAGGGCAAGCCCTGCGGCCTGGGGGATTCTCTGATGCTGGTGCTGGCAGTAACGCTGCACAACCTGCCGGAGGGCATGGCTGTGGGCGTGGTGCTGGCGGGGATGCTCTCCGGCGGCAGCGTGATTACCACGGCGGGCGCGTTTGCACTGGCCATCGGCATTGCCATTCAGAATTTTCCGGAGGGAGCCATTATCTCCATGCCACTGGTGGGCAAGGGGCTGAGCCGGAAGAAGTCTTTCCTCTACGGCTTCCTGTCCGGCGTCGTGGAGCCTTTGGGCGCGGCGCTGATGCTGCTTCTGACGTCTTTTTTGACGCCGATTTTGCCCTACATACTGTCCTTCGCCGCCGGCGCCATGATCTATGTGGTTGTGGAGGAACTGATTCCCGAGGCGCAGGCCGGAAAACATTCAAATATCGGAACCATCGGCACGGCGCTGGGCTTTGCCCTGATGCTGGTGCTGGATGTGGCGTTGGGGTAAGGCTATGACGGATAAGGATACAACGTCCCGGTACACGGCGCTGCAAAAGCAGTTTGTCCAGCGGTTTCACCGCCCTGCGCAGGCGCTGTTTTCCGCGCCGGGACGGACGGAGCTGGGAGGAAACCATACAGATCATCAGCACGGCCGGGTACTGGCGGCAGCGGTGGAGCTGGACACGGCGGCTGCAGCAGCGAAGAACAATGACCGCATCCTGCGGGTGGAATCTCAGGGCTATGCCCCCTGTGAGATCTCTCTGGAAAGCTTGCAGCCGTGTCCGTCAGAGCACGGCACCACGGCTGCCCTTGTGCGCGGCGTGGCGGCGGGATTTGCCGCGCTTGGCTGCCCAATTGGTGGCTTTGACGCCTGCGCGACGTCCCGGGTGATGCCCGGAAGCGGCCTGTCTTCCTCGGCGGCCTTCGAGGTGCTTGTGGGCGAGATTTTCAATGATTTCTACTGTCAGGGCAGGGTGTCTGCGCTGCAGATCGCCCGCATCGGTCAGTATGCGGAGAACGTGTATTTCGGAAAACCCTGCGGCTTGATGGATCAGATGGCCTGCGCCATGGGCGGGGTAGTCTATTTGGACTTTGCCAACCCGGAGGAGCCTGAGATACAGCAGCTTCCCTTCGACTTTTCCCGCTGCGGCTATGGGCTGTGTATTCTGGATTCCGGCGCGGATCACGCGGATCTGACGGCGGACTATGCGGCCATCCCGGCGGAAATGGGCGCTGTCGCCCGTGTTTTTGACAAAGAAGTACTCGGTCAGGTACCCGAGCAGGTGTTTTACCGGAGAATCGGCGATCTGCGCAGGCAGATGGGTGCCCGTCCGGTGCTGCGCGCCATCCACTTTTTTGAAGAAAACCGGCGGGTGGAGCGGCAGAGACAGGCGCTGTTTGAGCAGGACGTGGAAGCCTTTCTGCGCTGTGCGGCGGCTTCCGGCAGTTCCTCATGGCGGCTGCTGCAAAATGTGATTCCCGCCAACGGAGAGACGAAACTGGCCTTTACGCTGGCACTGGCAGAGGGGTTGCTTCACGGCGCGGGCGCTTGCCGCGTCCATGGCGGTGGCTTTGCCGGAACCGTACAGGCCTTTGTGCCCCTGCCCATGCTGGAAGAATTTCAGAGCAGGGCAGAGGCGGTACTTGGAACGGGAAGCTGTCATGTGCTGTCCGTTCGCCAGCAGGGTGCCTACAGGCTGACAGATTTTTCTGCCTGAATTTGCGACCGATTAGGGATGCGTTTGAAATCAGCGGCGGCCTTTATGGATATAGAGGGGCTAAAGCAGAGCTTTTTGAAAAAGGATAGTAGTAGGGGCGGGAGCAATCCCGCCCTGTTTTAATAGAGAATACCCAATGAACAGGCAGAAAAAGGAGCGGGACACGCGCCCCGCTCCTTTGAACAATTATGTATTTGAATTGATGATTGCCACCTCGTCGGCAGACCATTCGGTGACTGTCTCACTGTCATTCAGGAAGTTACCCTCATGAGTGCCATCCATCATGCCGCCGAATATCCAGAGCAGATAGGTGGCTTTCCCTTCAAGCGTAGAGGTATCGCCGTTAAAGCTGGGGGCGTCCACGGTAATGGAATCGATGACCGTTTTTCCGTCGCTGCTTACAAAAAGACCATAACGACTATCCGTATTGGTGTTGCCGTCCGGAGCGCTGTGGCGAACATCGGCGGTAATGTCGATGAGATAGCAGTCTATTTTCTCGCCGTCGAAATCCTCGACTTCATAGTGCATTACGGCGCTTACTTCGGGCGCTTTGGGGTCACTGCCCATGTCATTCTTGTAAAGTGTCTGCCATTCGGCAAATTTCTCAGATTGAACCTCGGTTTTGACGGCATTCACAATTAGCTGCTGTTCCGCTGTCAGGCCGCTGCCTTCACTGACTGCCGCGCCATCCGTCTTATTTCCGCCGCAAGCCGCAAGGCTCAGGCACAGTACCGCCGCCAAAAGCAGCGCAATCCATTTTTTCATAGTATATTCTCCAACTTTCTGTGATAGATTTTCGACTGTAATGCGGATATTTGCTTAGGACGCCGTTCATCTGTTCACAGAGCGGAACACGCGCCCCCCTCCGTGAATATGTAGAATTACAGACCAAGCAATTGCTTTTTCTTTGCGTCAAATTCTTCCTGGGTGATAACGCCGCTGTCAAGCAGCTCTTTGAACTTTTTAAGCTCCTCCGCCACGTCAGTCGCTGCGTTCGGCTGATTCTCCGTGGAAACGTTCCGGGATGCCGCCGCTGCGCCGACAGGAGAGGTAACGATTGCGTTCATCTTATCCTGCATAAGAATGGGCGGAATAAAGGGAACAAAAATCTCCAGAATCAGGCAGAGGGTAGACAGGTCAGATGCGACGCCCCGGCTCGTGGCGAGCTTATCAATACGCTGCGCGGTTTTGTATGTCCAGAAAATCTGATAAAACGGGACGAACATACAAAGAAGCAGCTTCTTTGTGGGATCGCGGTCTTCTTCTCCTTCCACACCGTTGGTATAGGCCGTCATGCGATAGATCCAGATCAACAGCCAGATGCCGCAGGTAAAGAGCAGCAGAAGGATGTGCTTTACCAGACCGCAATAGGCTTCTGATCTGACTGGGGCAGAGGAATTCTCCGAATTTGCAGAGACTGTTGGTGTCTGCTTCGCGAATATATCGGGATAAGCCATCCATGCGGAAGCTAAGAATGTGCCGGCGATGGTAGCGGCAGTGATCAGCAGGGATCGCAGTGCAGGGACAGCAAGCCCGATACGATAAGAATTCAGAGTTGACAGAATACTCGCCAGTGCAATCAGAGCAGGGGGGAGGAACCAAAGCTTTTTCAGCCGATCTCTGAACTGGGGCAGATAGTCGGTAGCAAAGACAACGGCAAAAAATGCCATGACCAGATTACACAGAAGGGAAATGAAACTGGTGAAAAAATTGTATTTCACACTGGACAGGTTCAAAAGAGCGAGCAGCGCAAAGCCCACAGGCAAAAGGATATTTCTGCGCTTTGTCACCAGGGCAAAGGCCAGAACAGCATACGCTCCGATGTGGATCAGGCTGGTGACTAAAAACAATGGTGCTACATATTTAATGTAGACGAATAACTGTATCAACTGCAAAAGCGCCACAAAGGCAAAGAGGATTCCTGCGATCAGGGGTGCATAGGAAGTATTTTTCGTTTCTTGCATATTTTTTCCCTCGCTCTCTTTTTTGAATCAAATTGACAACCGCAAGCCGCACATTCTGAGCATTGCCTGTCCTTTTCTCGTGGAGCGAACTTGCGCCCGCTTTTCGAAATGCGTTTGTGGGAGGCTGTGCACGGCGTGTGTTATGTTATCATTATATTCGATATGGCAGGATAATTCAATCCGAAAATGCGCCATGTTTCCTCTTTTTTGCCAGCGTGATACGACGAATAACCGAGAAGCCGGCGGTATGCCATAAAGTTTGAATCTGAAGTTACCTATGGTTCTTATTACAACTAAATGATGTGGCAGTTGGCGGCGGGGAAACTCGCCGCCTTTATAACGACATTCTCAACATACTGAAAAGGAATGGTTTATTATGGGAAGCCTTAGAACAAAGCCGGAAAAGATTTACATTTTGTTTTTTAATGCTTGCGGATTTAAAGAAAACGCATTTCTATTGCTCAATAATATCAATCAGTTAAGTACTGACTGCAATCTCTTTTCTGTTGCTATAGTAAATGGAATGCTGGCAGCAGAACTATATCTCAAATTTATTATGGCATACGACAATGCTATAAACACGAACACTGTTACAACTGAATTCATTAAAACACACGATACTGATGAATTGTTTGCCAATTTGTCAAATCAAAGAAAGTCCGAAATTCGTTCGTCGTTGAATAAGTTAAACTGTAATAATCAACAATTTTATAGATTTCGAATCCGTGCGAGAAAAGCAAATATGAACAGGGGAAACAATACGAACAAAAACGGAGATGTGGTCAATTGGAGCTTGACACATTTTTTGAATATGGCAAGCTGAAAGCTATCCCTACCCAACGCAAGAAAGAGCGTATCGTTCTGGAAGTGATCGCCCAGGCATTTGAATATGGCCGTATTTATACCGAGCGGGAAGTAAATATCATCATTGCAGATTTCCATGATGATTTCTGCACCATCCGCCGTGATATGGTTGGCGAACAGCTTTTAGATCGAGATGCTAAGGGCTATTGGCGTGTTAAGCCATAAGGAGAAAAATGGTTATTGGAATTATTGGCGAAAGCTGCACAGGTAAATCCACCCTAGCAGATAAGCTAAAATCGCTGCTGGGTGCAGAGGTCTATACCGGAAAGGATTATCTGCGGCTTGCAAAAAATGAGGCCATAGCAAAGAAACTATTTCAGAAAAAGCTGGACGATGCCGTATCTGGCGCACATATTGTCTATGTGATTTCGGAAAAAGAGCATTTGCCGCTGCTGCCGGATGGCGCATTTAGAGTCCTCGTTACCGCAGATTTGGATGTCTTTAAGGAACGCTTTGCCCAGCGTAGCATGGGCCTTGACATCGTTTGGGTTGCGGCATAAAAAATACTCATTTTCGGGTGAAAATGAGTAAAAAATAAAACGTAATGTGTCCAATGGTGGAGATAAGCGGGATCGAACCGCTGACCTCTTGAATGCCATTCAAGCGCTCTCCCAGCTGAGCTATACCCCCGTAGGGGACACATTACGTTTATTATTAAGTTAATGAGGGGTGCGTAACCGCTTCAACCGGGCTCCCAGCTAAGCGATACCCCTGTGAGCAAGGTTATTATAGCAGGTGATTATTCAAAATGCAACAACTTTTTTTGAAAAAACTAAATAGGGGTAAATTTACCACATTGTTGCAAGGGAGAATATTAAATTTACATACCTGATTCACGGTAAAACCGTTTATTTTATCGGGAAAAACTCAAGCTTTGAAGTATCAAATTTTTAAGCGCGGGGAATGGTTCGTGCTGTCTGGCGTTGATTGCGCTGAAAATCATCCGATATTTACCCCGGTTGCCGTTGAAGGATGCAGGAGCGCCTACTTGCCGGGCAGGGGACAGAGATGTGCGCTTGTAGTGAGAATCGCAGAAAGTCCGGGCGTCTGCGGACAAAAGGGGAGCGGTGCAAGGGAAAAACTTTGTGGGGTGATTCCCTTTTCGACGGAACTGTGCTATACTGGGATTACATTCAAGGATAGGAGTGATTTGTTTGAAGACTCTGCTGAAAAATGGTACCGTGGTGACACCGGGCGGTTCCAGAGTGGCTGACGTGCTGATCTGCAATGAGAAGATCGTCAGGATCGGCGAACATCTGGAAAGCCCGGACGCCAATGTGGTGGATGTCTCGGGCAAGCTGCTGTTTCCGGGCTTCATCGACGCCCATACCCACTTTGATCTGGATGTGTGCAACACCACCACAGCGGACGATTTCCACACGGGCGGCCGTGCCGCGCTGCGCGGAGGCACCACCATGGTCATTGATTTTGCCTGTCCCAACAAGGGAGAGACCCTGCAATACGGGCTGGATCTCTGGCATAAAAAGGCCGACGGCCGGACAGCGTGTGATTACGGCTTCCACATGACCATCGACGACTGGACGCCGGAGAATATTCGTCAGATCCCTCAGATGTTTGAGCAGGGCGTGACTTCCTTTAAGATGTATCTGACGTATCCTGCCATGATGATCGGCGACGAGAACATTTTCCGCGCGCTGCAGGAACTGAAAAAATACGGCGGCATTGCCGGCGTACACTGCGAAAATGCAGGGGTCATTGACGCGCTCATTGCCGAGAACAAGGAGGCGGGCAATCTGGGGCCGGACACCCATCCCAAGTGCCGCCCTGATGTCTTGGAGGCCGAGGCCGTGGGACGCCTGCTGAAAATGGCCTATGTGGCCGACGTGCCCGTGGTGGTCGTACATCTGACCTGCGAGGCTGCATTGAAGGAAGTGGAGGCCGCCAGAGCCAGAGGACAGAAGGTCTATGTGGAGACCTGCCCCCACTACCTGACGCTGGACGATTCCAACTATGACAAGCCCGGTCTGGAGGGAGCGAAGTATGTCTGTGCGCCTCCGCTGCGCAAGCCGGCCGACGAGGAATGTCTGTGGAAAGCGCTGGCCAACGGGGAAATTCAGACCATTTCCACGGATCATTGCAGCTTCACCACCCAGCAGAAAAAGGCGGGACTTGGAGACTTTACCAAGATTCCGGGCGGACTGCCCGGTGTGGAGACCCGCGGGCTTCTGATCTACACCTACGGCGTCGCAGCCGGCAGAATCACTAAGGAACAGATGGCGGCACTGCTGTCGGAAAACCCTGCCAAGCTCTACGGCGCGTATCCCAGAAAGGGCGTGCTGGCCGAGGGCAGCGACGCGGACATCGTAGTATACGACCCGGCACCGGAGGCCTTTATCCATGCGGCGGACTCGGTAGGCGCCGCCGACTACACACCCTTTGAGGGCTTCCGGGTGCAGGGACGCATCGACCAGGTATATCTGCGTGGCAGGCTGTCCGTGGAAAACGGCAGAGTGCTGGAGGAAAACGGCGGCATTTATATTCCCCGGGGAAAATCTTCCCTTACGTGATAAAGTGGAGCAGGCGGCCCATATTTTGCGCAAAAATCCGGGCTGAGAACAACAAAATTTGAAAGATACTTGCACATTTGGAAAAAGAATGGTACAATATCAATAATTCAAATGTCGGGAGGCCTGCCAGATGGGACGTATCGATAAGGAAAACTACTACCTGGATATTGCGCAGACGGTTCTGGAACGATCGACCTGCGGCCGCTCGCATTACGGTGCGCTGATCGTCCGCAACGACGAGATCATTTCCACCGGGTACAATGGCGCACCGCGAGGACGGGCAAACTGCATCGATCTGGGCTTTTGCATCCGTGACAAGCTCAATATTCCCTCCGGGGAGCGCTACGAGCTTTGCCGCAGTGTGCATGCGGAGGCCAACGCCATTATCTCTGCCGCGCGCAGTGAGTGCATCGGCGGTACCATGTACATTGCGGGCAAGGACGCCAAGACCGGGCGTCTGCTGGAAAATTTGCAGCCATGCTCCATGTGCCGCAGGCTGATCATTAACGCCGGGCTGAAAAAGGTGGTCATTCGCAACACGCCGGACAAGTACAGCGTGGTCAATGTACAGGAGTGGGTCTTTAACGACGATTCCGTCGTCGAGCAGCCAAGATAAATAATTCAAGCGGCAGACGCGCCTGCGTCTGCCGCTTCCAACAAGGAAATTATGGAAAACCAATATACGAAAACCTTTACAATCCAGCCGCAGGACTGCGGTGAAAACGGTATGTGCCGGTTTGTGCGGCTTATTGGCCTAATGGAAGATCTGGTGGCCGGCCATGTGCAGCATTTGGGCGTGGACGGCTGCTTTATGCATGAGAAATACAATGCCGGATGGATGGTGCTGCGCCGGACGGTGCAGGTGCTTTCGCCCATTCGCGCCGGAGACACGGTGGAAATTACCACTTGGTCCCGGGGTCTGGTGGGCGCAGGGGACTACAGAGATTACCGTCTGTGCATTGACGGCAGGGAGGCTGCGCTGGCGACGGAGGTCTGGGTCCTGACCGATCTGGACAGCCGCAGTCTGATTATGATGCGCAAGGTCAAAGAACTGGAGCAGTCCCATTGTCCGCAGGCTGCCCTGAACTGCAAGCCCCGGCGGCTGCAGGAGCCGGAGCAGGCGGCGCTCTGCGGCACTGCTGTTGTCCAGCCCGATGAGATTGACATCAACGGACATATGAACAACGTGCCTTATGTGGCGCACGCGCTGGAGTATCTTCAGGACTTTGACGGCTGCGCTCCCTACACGGTGGAGATGAACTACCTGCACGAGGTGTTACAGGGGGAGCAAATGCGTTATACCCGGCAGTGGGGCGCCGACGGCCAGACCGTGTGCGCTTACAGCGGCGGGCATTTGAGCTTCCTTATGCACGTTTCATGAGAATGTTGTGGTACAGGGGCAGATCCATCTGGGCAATATGGTGAAGTCTTGCCAGAAGTGAGGCGCAGTGGAGCTGAAATTCCTCCTGCCCCTGCTGTCCGGAACACAGCATCAGCTCTGCAAATTCAATGGTGACCTCGTCCGTTTCGTCATGACACAGAAAAGAACTGTATAATCGCAGGCTGCCGTGCCATTGGCCGGCAGCCTCTTTTGCGCGGTTCGCTGCTGTTTGGAAGTCGTCTGTCAAAGAGGCGTCCAGCGCCTGCTGCAAAACTTCTGCGGCGGCCTCGGTTCTGCTGCTGAGAACACAGCCTACCAGGATACACAGCGCCAGCAGCATAATCAGGATTCCGCTGCCAATATACAGATATTTCACTTGGACGACCTCCTGACAAAAACGGTTTTTCCGGCGGCGTCTACGGTAAACAGAAAGACGTCCTTCCGGCGGCAGCCGTGCTGCTCCAACTGACGGGCAAGCCATTTTTCGTCATAACCGGACAGCGCCAGATTGGTAGACAGCAGCCGCCCGTCGGAGACGATGGTGTAAGGCAGCGGTGTCTGTGTGGCCTGAATCCCTGCGTCTTTGGCGCAGGCGGGAGCGTCCTTTGCGTTGAGCATGACGCTGAGCTGCCCGTCCGTCTCCAAAATAGCGTATTTTACCGTGTTCAGATCAAACACGTTTTTTTCCCGCAGCTTTTCAATGAGCTCGTCCAGACAGATGCGGCTGCTGCGCAGAGCTGGCTGGTCGATGCACCCGTTGGCAATGAGGATGGAGGGCTTGCCGCAGAAAAACGCACGCAGGGGAATGGACTTCATGGTCAGCACGGCCAGAATCAGTTCCATGCCCAGCACGGTCAGAATGGGAACCAGACCGGACAGCAGGGGAATGGCGTTGTCCTGCATGGGCACGGCGGCCAGATTGGCCAACAGCATGGTAACCACAAATTCTGCCGGTTCCATTTCTCCGATCTGTCGTTTGCCCATAAGGCGTACCACAAGAATCAGCGCCGTATACAGCAGCAATGTGCGAATAAAAGAGATAAACATTGATAACACCCCGGGCATATTCTTTCCAATTGCATGAAAAATATCATGTTTTCGTAAAAATCAACAAAATTCACTTGCTTTTTTTGTCAATTTGGAGTATTTTAATATCACTCACCGGGTTCAATTTACCGGAGAATTTCGGCGTTTCCGGCGACAGAACAGATTGATTTATAAGGGGAGAGACACCTATGAGCATTTCTGAAGTATTCGGCGCCAATGTTTTCAGTCAGAGCGTCATGCAGCAGCGCCTCCCGGAAGAGGCTTTTAAGGAAGTGCGCCAGGTATTGGAAAACGGCGGCCAGCTCTCCATGCAAACGGCGGACATTGTGGCCAAGGCCATGATGGAATGGGCCATGGAGAAGGGCGCGACGCATTATACCCACTGGTTCCAGCCCCTGACCGGGACAACAGCGGAAAAACACGACTCTTTTCTTTCCTTCCCCAAGGAGGGACAGGCCATTATGCGCCTGACCGGAAAGCAGCTCACCATGGGCGAGCCGGACGCGTCTTCGTTCCCCAGCGGTGGCCTGCGGGCGACCCATTACGCCCGGGGCTATACAGCCTGGGATATTACTTCTCCGGCGTTTATCAAAGAACAGGCGGCAGGCTCCGTACTGTGCATCCCCACGGTATTTGTCTCCTATACGGGCGAATCTCTGGACAACAAGACGCCCCTGCTCCATTCCATGGAGGCGCTGTCCACCCAGTCTCTGCGGCTGGTGCGTCTGTTCGGCAACCGCCGGGCGAAAAAGGCGACGCCCAGCGTCGGTGCGGAGCAGGAATACTTTATTGTTGACCGGCAGAAATATCTTATGCGCCGGGATCTGATCTACACAGGCAGAACCCTCTTCGGCGCGCCTGCCCCCAAGGGACAGGAGCTGGACGACCAGTATTTCGGCGTCATCCGGGAGCGCATCGGCGCTTTTATGCGGGAGTTAAATGAAGAGCTTTGGAAAATGGGCATTCCCGCCACCACCCAACACAATGAGGTAGCGCCTGCGCAGCATGAGATGGCGCCCATCTTCTCCACCTGTAATATCGCCGTGGATCAGAACCAACTGGCCATGGAGACAATGAAGCGGGTGGCGACCAAGCACGATCTTGTGTGCCTGCTCCATGAAAAGCCCTTTGCGGGCGTCAACGGCTCGGGCAAGCACAACAACTGGTCCATCACGCTGGACACGGGGGAGAATCTGCTGGATCCCGGCGAGACGCCCAACGATAACCTACAGTTCCTTCTGGTGCTGTCCTGCATCATGAAGGCGGTGGACGAACACGCAGATCTGCTGCGCCAGTCCGCAGCCAACGTGGGCAACGACAACCGGCTGGGCGCGGACGAAGCGCCTCCGGCCATTATTTCCATTTTCCTTGGCAATCAGTTGGAGGACGTAGTGGAGCAGATCTGTGCCCACGGCTCTGCCGCAGCCTGTCTGGAGGGCGGCCAGTTGGTCACTGGCGTGTCCACGCTGCCGGTCATCAACAAGGATGCCACCGACCGCAACCGCACGTCGCCCTTTGCCTTTACGGGCAACAAGTTTGAGTTCCGTATGGTAGGTTCCTCCGATTCTCTGGCTTCGGCCAACACGGTGCTCAATACCATTGTGGCCGACGCCTTCTGTCAGGCCTGCGACGTGCTGGAAAAAGCGGCGAATTTCGATTCCGCCGTCAATGAGGTCATTGCCCGGAATATGCGGGAGCATCGGCGCATCATCTTCAACGGCAACGGCTACAGCCGGGAGTGGGTCGCCGAAGCGGAGAAGCGGGGGCTGCCCAATCTGCCGTCCATGGTGGACGCCATTCCCGTACTCACTGAGGAAAAAACGGTGCGTCTGTTTGAAAAGTACAAAATTTTCAGCCGCAGTGAGCTGGAGTCCCGCGCCGAGATCATGTATGAGACTTACACCAAGGTCAACACCATTGAAGCCAGAACCATGTGCCATATGGCGGGCAAACACTATATCCCGTCGGTCATCCGCTTTATTACCCGCATGGCCGATTCCATCCAGAAGACGAAAAACGCCTGCCCCGAGGCCGACACCCAGGTGCAGAAGTCTCTTTTGCTGCGTGCCAGCAACCTGCTGAAGGAAGCGCAGGCGCAGCTTACCCGCCTCAATGAGGAGATCGAGCGGCTGAACACCATCGATTCCGTGGAGGAAATGGCACATCACTGCCACGATGTCGTGGTGCCTACCATGAAGGCTCTGCGCGCACCCATTGACGAGCTGGAGCTGATTGTGGACAAGAACCTGTGGCCGGTTCCCACTTACGGCGACCTGATGTTCGAGGTCTGAAAGACAGAAAGCGACATAAAATTTGCGCGGTGCAGAAAACCAATCTGCACCGCGCTTGCTTCTTATATACGCGATCGGGTCTGTAAGCCGGGTTCTGTCGTGGACAGTCATCTATCTAGGCGTACCGTTGCCGATACGCTCCAGCCACCCCCTGAACCGGTCGGGCCGACCATGCGGTTCTCCACGGTGTTGCTCCGGATAGAGTTTACAGCGCCGGACTGTTCCCAGCCGGTGAGTGAGCTCTTACCTCACTTTTCCACCCTTACTTCCCGAAAGGGAAGCGGTATCTCTCTGTTGCACTTTTCCTGAAGTTGCCTTCGGCGGGCGTTACCCGTTATCCTTGCCCTGTGGAGCCCGGACTTTCCTCACAAAAGCGCCTTTGGGCGCAGATGCGCGACTGTCCGACCCGGTCGCCTGTCTATTTTACCCGATGCAGGTGCAAATGTCAAATCCCAAAGAGAAATTCTCCGGCGTTGACAAAAACGGGAAAACCGGGGTATACTAGATGCAGAATGGACAAAGGGAGGCGCGGCGATGGAGCGCATTGGCTGTGTGGTCATGGCGGCGGGCAACGCCCGGCGCTTTGAGAGCAACAAGCTGGCGGCGGAATTTGACGGAAAGCCACTGATCCGTCATGCGCTGGAGACCGTGCCGCAGGCAATTGAGACGGTGGTGGTGACCCAGTATCCCCAAGTCGCCCGGATGGCAGAAGAATTTGGCTTTGCCTGTGTGGAAAACCCCCATCCGGACTGGGGCATCAGCTATACCATCCGTCTGGGCACCCGACAGCTTTCTCACTGTGATGCCATTGTTTATCTGGTGTCCGATCAGCCCATGCTGAAGCGCGCTTCCGTGGAGGCGGTGGCGGAGACATGGAGGAAAAACCCGGACAAGATCGTTGGCCTTGGCCACGGGGGAAAGCGGGGGAATCCCTGCATTTTCCCCAAAAAGTTTTACCCGGAACTCATGGAACTGGAAGAGGATGCCGGGGGGAACACGGTTATCCGTCGGCATCTGGAGGATCTTTTGCTGGTGGAAGCGGAAAGACTGGAGCTGACGGACGTGGACACCCCCAAGGCGCTGGAGGATCTTCGGCAGCAGGCACAGAAACGCCCGGAGTAGTTTTTTGCCCGCCCACAAACATTTCGGACGGATTAACGGAAAGGGGAAAGGATTATGTCAACTTTATTGATTCGAAATGCGCAGGCCGTGGTGACCTGCGACGACGCGGACAGGGTCCTGAAAAACGCGGACATCTACATTGAGGACAACCGCATTGAGCAGATGGGGACGGACTTACATAAAACAGCGGATCGGGAGATCGACGCCGGCCATATGCTGTGCTATCCCGGCCTGATCAACACGCACCACCATCTGTACCAGCAGTTTTCCAGAAATCTGCCCCAGGTGCAGAATCTGGAGCTGTTCGACTGGCTCCGGGCGCTGTATGAAGTGTGGAAGAATCTGGATACCCAGGTCGTCCGTTTCAGCACCCTCACTGGGCTGGGAGAGCTGATGAAAAACGGCTGCACCACCTGTTTTGACCATCACTATGTGTTTCCAAAAGACGCCGGCGATCTGCTGGAGAGTCAGTTTGCCGCGGCACAGGAGCTGGGGATGCGGATGTTTGCCTCCCGGGGCAGTATGGATCTGAGCAAAAAAGACGGCGGGCTGCCTCCGGACAGCGTGGTACAGACCATTGATGAAATCATGGCCGATTCCGCCCGCGCCATTGAGCGCTGGCACGATCCGTCCTTTGGCTCCATGCGTCAGGTGGCGCTGGCGCCCTGTTCGCCTTTCTCCGTGTCCGCCGATCTGCTGCGGGAAAGCGCCAAGCTGGCGCGGCAGTACGGCGTGCGTCTGCATACGCATTTGTGTGAGACCAAAGATGAAGAAAACTATATGCTCAGCCGCTATGGCATGCGTCCGCTGGAATACATGGCGTCTCTGGGCTGGACAGGGGAGGACGTGTGGTTTGCCCACGGCATCCACTTTAATGA
>JAQYBZ010000006.1 GCA_029003235.1 Bacillota bacterium | reverse complement strand
CTGGATGGTCATGCGCACCCGCACGTCCGGGACAGGGAAAAACCGGTTGGCCACGGCGCGCATATGGATGACGGCCTTTTGCCCCCGCTCCACCGTGTCGGGGCCGGAAGCCTGCATACGCAGCGTACACATGGCGGGCAGAGAACACAAAAGGCTCAAAACCGGCAGAGCCAGCACCACCAGCAGCACCAGCGAAGAAAACCATGCTCCGTTGAACAGATAAAACACCGCCGCCCCCGCCAGAGCGACGGCATAAACGATTCGGTTGACTGCCATGGACTACAGCCTCGGCGGATTCACATTCTGCAAGATCTCTGCAAGAACGGCGGTTTCACTCAGGCCGCGGCTTTCCGCATCGGCGGAGAGGAGCAGACGGTGGGCGACGGTGCCGGACCAGACGGTCTGCACGTCGTCGGGCAGCACATAGTCCCGCCCCTTGAGAAAGGCGGCGGCTTTGGCCATGGAGGTCACGGCCAGGGTCGCCCGGGGGCTTGCGCCACGCCGCAGCATGGGATGCTTCCGGGTGGCGGTGATGAGCGCCACAATGTAGCTGACCAGCTCGTCCTTCACATATACCCGGGCGGCCTGCTGCTGAAGCTGTACCAACTGGGTACGGGTCACCACCTGCTCCACCTGCTCCAGCGGGTTGACGCCGCCCTGCCGGGAAAGCACCATCTCCCGCTCGTCCTTGGGGCGGGGATAGCCCACGGTGAGCCGCACCGTAAACCGATCCATCTGGGAATCGGGCAGAAGCTGGGTTCCGGCCGCGCCGGTGGGGTTCTGGGTGGCAATGACCGTAAAGGGTTTGGGAAGCCTGTGGCTCACGCCGTCCACCGTCACCTGTCCCTCCTCCATGGCCTCCAGCAAAGCGGCCTGGGTTCTGGAGGTGGCGCGGTTAAGCTCGTCGGCCAGAAACAGGTTGCACAAAATGGCGCCCTGCTGGTAGACCATCTCACCGGTCTGCTTGTTGTACAGACTGTAGCCCGTAATATCGGAGGGCAGCACGTCCGGGTTAAACTGCACCCGCTTGTAATCCAGCCCCATGGCGCGGGAAAAGGCCAGGGCAATGGTGGTCTTGCCCACCCCCGGAATGTCCTCCAGAAGAATATTTCCATCGGCCAGAATGGTCATGAGCATCCAGATGAGCACCTGATCCTTGCCCTTGACCGCCTTCTTGACCTCCGTAATGATCTGTTGCAGCGAATTCAATCTCTGCGTGCCTCCTTCCGTGACAATGGATCCGGCACGGACGGTCAAAGGCCGCGCCGGAGCTTTTCGCGTGTATTATAAAAAAGCCGTCCCGTGAGGGTGTCGCGGGACGGCAGATGGGAGCTTATGCAAGCGCCGCGGTAATCAGCGCCATTTTGTAGACCTCGTCGGCGTTGCAGCCGCGGCTGAGGTCGTTAATGGGCGCGTTGAGTCCCTGCAGAATGGGGCCGTAGGCTTCAAAGCCGCCCAGCCGCTGGGCGATCTTATAGCCGATGTTGCCGGCTTCAATGCAGGGGAAGATGAAGGTGTTGGCGTAGCCTGCCACGGAGCTGCCGGGGAACTTGAGCTGCCCCACCACGGGAGAGACGGCGGCGTCAAACTGCATTTCGCCGTCCAGCGCCAGGTCGGGCGCCAGCTCCTTTGCCTTTGCGGTGGCCGCCTGAGAAAGGCTGACCGTGCCGCCCTTGCCGGAGCCCTTGGTGGAGAAGCTCAGCATGGCCACCTTGGGATCGATGCCGAAGACCTTGGCGGTCTTGGCGGTCTCAATGGCCACCTCCGCCAGCTTTTCGGCGGCGGTGAAGGTCACGTTGCCGTCCTTGTCCACCGTGTCCTCATAGGAAATATTGATGGCGCAGTCGCCCATGGCCAGCAGCTCCTGTCCGTCCTTTCCCTCCCGGGCGAGGATAAAGCAGGACGAGACCAGATGGGCGCCCTTGCGGCACTTGACGAGCTGCAGCGCCGGACGGACGGTGTCGGCGGTGGAATAGGTGGCGCCGCCCAGCAGGGCGTCGGCATAGCCCATCTTCACCAGCATGGTGCCGAAATAGTTGCCCTTTTTCAGCGCGTCGCGGCACTGCTCCTCCGTCATTTTCCCCTTGCGCAGTTCTACCATCTTTGCCACCATGGCATCCATGTCCCCGTAGGTCTCCGGGTCGATAATCTCCAGCCCGGCGATGTCAAAGCCGCACTCTTTGGCCTTGGCCTCCACCACGGCGGGGCTGCCCAGCAGAATGGGGGTCAGAAAACCGCCCTGCTTCAGCTTTGCGGCGGCCTCCAGAATTCTGGCGTCGTGGCCTTCGGTGAATACGATCTTCTTCGGGTTCTGGCGAAGCTTTGCTTCCAGCTTGTCAAACATATTTTTTTCCTCCGTATTTCTTTCTAATCAGAAATTTTTTCCATTATACCACCTTTTGCCCAACTTCTCAACCGTTTGGCAGGGTGATTTTTTGTCTGGAGCGAAAAACCAGCGGCGCGCCCGTGAGGGGGTGGCTCAGCTCCAGCCGACCGCACAGCAGCCTTTGGCCGCCGGCGCCTCCGCCGTACTGGGGATCGCCCGCAATGGGAAAGCCCATATGGCTGCAATGGACGCGAAGCTGGTGGGTGCGTCCGGTGAGCGGCTGAAGCTGCAAAAGGGCATAGCCGCCCCGGCGCTCCAGCACCCGGTAGCGGGTGACGGCGGGCTTGCCGTCGGCGCGGACACAGCGCAGCAGGCTGCCGGGTGCGCTGCGGGCAATGGGCAGGTCAATGCTCCCCTCGTCCTGCGCCGGCCCCCGCAAAACGGCTGCGTAATAGGTCTTGTGTACCTGCCCCTTTTGGAGCTGCTCCATGAGCAGAGCGTGGATATAGGCGTTTTTGGCAAAGACCACCACGCCCATGGTGTCCCTGTCCAGACGGGTCAGCACATGGACGGCGCATTTCTGGCCGGTTTTTTCGTAATAGCCCAGCAGATAATTGGCCAGCGTGTCCTGCTGCCGGTGAAAGGTGGGATGGATAATGACCCCGGCGGGCTTATCCAGCACCATGAGCGCCTCGTCCTCGTAGAGAATGTCCAGCGCCCCGTTCTGGGCGGGAAAGTCCGGCGCAGGCTCCTCAATGACGGCGCAGACCCGGTCACCGGGATGGATGGGGCAGTCGGTGTGGGCGGCCTGGCCGTTGACGGTAAAGGCATTGAGGGGCTTCAGCCGCCGCACCAGCCCGTCGGAAAGACGCAGCTCCCGGCGCAGGATGGACAGCAGCTTGGTTTCCCGCCCGGCAATGCAGCAAAGCTGCATCAGCGGATGAAGTTGGTGCCCACCCGCGGCTCCCGCTGGGGATGGGGTCTGCCGTCCAGCGCCCCCAGCATCCACGCCATATTATCCGCCAGCGCGCGCATGATCTGCAGCCCCTCCGCGTCCTGCCGCACCTCGTCGGGGGTATTGCCGTGGACGGAGTTCCAGTACTGGCTGGGTACCACGGGCATATTGGAGATGGTAAAATATTTGTTGAGCCGGTCGAAGGTGGCGCTGGCGCCGCCTCTGCGGCAGGAGACCACCGCCGCCGCGGGCTTGCCGTCAAAGCGGCCGCCGGAGCAGCGGAACACCCGATCCAGCACGGCGCATAAGGCGCCGTTGGCGCCGGCGTAGTAGACGGGGCTTCCGAGAATCACGCCGTCGGCCTGAAGCATTTTTTCCAGCAGGGCGTTGCACACGTCGTCGGAAAAGGCGCACCTGCCCGTCTTTTTGCAGGCGCGGCAGTCGATACAGCCCCGCACCGGGCGGTTGGAGAGCTGGAAGATTTCCGATGCCACGCCGTCTTTGGTCAGTTGAGACTGGATCTCGGACAGCGCGGTGAAAACGCAGCCGTTTTCATGGGGACTGCCGTTTACCAAAAGTACCTGTTTCATTGCATTGACCTCCTGAATATCAAATTACGGATTTTCGCCCAGGGGCAGAGCGGTTTGTCCGCAGCACGCCCCCCGGTGGGAACTGCAACTGCCTAAAAATCGCCGCTGATAAGACGCTGCATGAGCATGGGGCCCTGGGGCAAAAACCAGCCCGTCTCCCCGGCGGCCTGTTCGCTGTAGACCGGGGCATGGGGCCCGCGGCAGCCGTTCTTGTCATAGAGGACAAAGGGCACCGGGTCGCCCGTATGGGTCATGACGGGCACGGGCGTGGGATGATCGGGCGTCAGAAGCATCCGGTAGTCCTCCTTTTCGGCGTCCAGCCGCTCCATGAGATAGCCTACAATGTCCCGGTCGATGGCCTCGATGGCGGCCACCTTGGCTGCGGCGTCGCCGTGATGGCCGCACTCGTCGGGGGCTTCGATATGGATATAGACCAGATCGCAGCCGTCCTTCAAAAGCCTTAGCGCCGCCTCGGCCTTGCCCCGGTAGTTGGTCACCATACCGCCGGTGGCACCGGGCACCTCCACGGTGCGCATCCCGGCGCACATTCCCAGCCCCTTGATCAGATCCACGGCGCAGACCACGCCGCCCTGTATGCCGTACAGGTGCTGCAAGCTGTCCAATTTGGGCTTGGTGCCCTCGCCCCAGAACCAGACGGCGTTGGCGGGATTCAGCCCCCGCGCCCGCCGGTCGCGGTTGACCGGGTGATCCTGCAAAACAGCCGAAGCCGTCTCCATCAGCCCCAGCAGACGCTCACCGTAGCGCCCCCTGGGCAGATAGTCCCTGATGGGCTTTCCCGTAATGTCGTGGGGCGGCGTGAGGACGGTGCCGGTGGCGCCGTCGCGCTTGACCAGACAGTGGCGGTAGCTGATGCCGGGATAGAGCTGCAAATCCTCGTCGGAAAAGACCGGCTGCAGATCGCGGAGCAGACAGGCGGCCTCCTGCGTGGTGATCTCTCCGGCGGAAAAGTCGATCATTGTCCGCTGCGCAAAGACCGGCTCCTGAGACAGACACACCAGATTGGTGCGGAACGTCACGTCCTGGGGACGCACGTCGATGCCCAGCGCCACGGCCTCCAGCGGAGAACGCCCGCTGTAATAGATCCTGGGGTCGAAGCCCATGACGGACATATTGGCGGTATCGGAGCCGGGGGGCATCCCCTGGGGCACCGTGCGCACCATCCCCACGGCACCGTGGGCGGCCAGATCATCCATATGGGGCTTCACCGCCGCCTGCAGGGGCGTTTTGCCCTCCAACTGGGGCAGGGGCACGTCTGCCATGCCGTCGCCCAGAACAATAATATATTTCACGGAAGCAGCCTCCTTGCGCTTTTTTGCAATTATACCACTGATTTTTTCCCGGCGCAATCCGTATTTGCAAAATGTAAAGGTATTTTACTTGACAAGCAGAAAAAAATATTGTATACTGGGCAGGCTGTCAAGGTTTTTCCCTTGCGGCGCTCCCGCTGCTCCCCGGATGGGGCTGTCCGGCGGGCAAGAAGGAGGGTCATGGATGAAGGCAGACGACGCACTGAAAATGACCCTGCTGTACGACTACTACGGCGAACTGCTCACCAGCAAGCAAAGAACCTGCTTTGATCTGTACTACAATCAGGACTTTTCCCTTGCCGAGATCGCAGAGCAGTGCGGCATCAGCCGTCAGGGCGTCCACGATTCCATCGCCCGCGCTGAGACCGCCCTTCTTTCCATGGAGGAAAAAACCGGCTGTGTGGCGCGTTCCCTGCGGCTGCAGCAGGTTTTGCAGACCATCGACCGCTGCACCGACGCCCTGTGCGCCAGCGCCGACGGGGAGACCCGCCGTCTTGCCGCCGAGATTCGCGCCGCAGCCCACGTCCTGGAGGAGTAAGCAATGGCATTTGAAGGCTTAACCGAAAAATTATCCGCCGCGTTCAAGCGGCTGCGGGGCAAAGGCCGTCTGACCCAGGCCGACGTTAAGGAGGCCATGCGGGAAATCCGTATGGCGCTGCTGGAGGCCGACGTGAGCTACAAGGTGGTCAAGGACTTTACGGCCAGGGTCACGGAGCGCTGCATCGGCAGCGACGTGCTGGAAAGCCTGACGCCTGCCCAGATGATCGTCAAGATCGTCAACGAGGAGCTTACCGCCCTCATGGGCAGCGAAAATCAGCGCATTACCATCTCCCCCAAGGGACCGACGGTGGTCATGCTGGTGGGTCTGCAGGGCGCAGGCAAAACCACCAACGGCGCCAAGCTGGCGGGTCTGTTCAAAAAGCAGGGCAAGCGCCCCTTGCTTGTGGCCTGCGACGTCTACCGTCCGGCAGCCATTCGGCAGTTGCAGATCGTGGGCGCCCAGTTGGACATCCCCGTATTCCAGATGGGTCAGACCGATCCGGTGGACATCGCAAAAGCGGGCGTGCGTCACGCCGTACAGCACGGCAACGACATGGTCTTTCTGGACACGGCAGGCCGTCTGCACATCGACGAGACGCTGATGCAGGAGCTGCAGGCCATTAAGGCGGCGGTACAGCCCAGCGAGATTCTGCTGGTGGTGGACGCCATGACCGGACAGGATGCCGTCAACGCCGCCCAGTCCTTTCACGAGTGGCTGGACATTGACGGCGTGATGCTCACCAAACTGGACGGCGACGCCCGGGGCGGCGCGGCTCTGTCCGTCAAGGCCGTCACCGGCAAGCCCATCAAATTCGTGGGCACCGGCGAAAAGCTGGATCAGATCGAGCCTTTCCACCCGGAGCGTATGGCCAGCCGGATCCTGGGCATGGGCGACGTGCTGTCTCTCATCGAAAAGGCCGAGCAGGCGCTGGATCAGAAAAAAGCCGCCGAAATGGAGCAGCGGCTGCGCCAGAACAAATTCACCCTGACGGATTTCTACGACCAGCTTCAGCAGCTCAAGGGCATGGGCTCCATGCAGGACATTCTTGCCATGATGCCCGGCATGAGCGGCATGAGGGACATTCAGGTGGACGAAAAGGCCATGGGGCGCACCGAGGCCATTATCCAGTCCATGACGCCCTACGAGCGGGACAATCCCAACTGTCTGGGCTCCAGCCGGAAAAAGCGCATTGCCGCCGGCTGCGGCCAGCGGGTGGAGGACATCAACCGCCTGCTCAAACAGTTTAACACCATGCAAAGCCTGATTCGTCAGATGTCCGGCCCCGGCGCTTCCAAAAAAATGAAGCGCCTGCAGAAAAAGGGCGGCTTCCCCAATCTCAACGGAATGGGCGGTTTTCCCGGTATGTAATTCACGCAGGCTTCTGCGAGATAAATAATTTTATGGATATTTTGGAGGTATCTCATGGTTAAGATCAGACTCAGAAGAATGGGCGCAAAGAAGAATCCCTACTACAGAATCGTTGTGGCAGACTCCCGCAGCCCCAGAGACGGCCGCTGCATCGAGGAGATCGGCACCTACAATCCCCTGACTGACCCGGCCACCGTCACGGTAGACGCCGAGAAGGCACAGCAGTGGATCAAGAACGGCGCGCAGCCCACGGACACGGTAAGAGGTCTGCTCAAGAAGGCGAACGTCCTGTAATTCCAAAGAGGTCGTTACAATGAAGGAACTTTTGCTCTACATGGCGCAGAATCTTGTCGAGCATCCCGAAGCCGTCACCGTCACAGAGATCGAGGGCAATCCCACGGTTCTGGAGCTGCGGGTGGCGCCGGAGGACATGGGCAAGGTCATTGGCCGTCAGGGTCGGATCGCCAAGGAAATCCGCACGGTCATCAAGTCTGTCGCCCAGCGTACAGGCCAGCGGGTCTCTGTGGAGATCGTTGACTAAAGATTCAAAAAACGGCACGGGGGAACAAATTACACCCCGTGCCGTTTTTGCGGTTGTAATTTTTTCTCCGGCAAGGTAAAATAGAGAAAAACTGCGGTTTCAGGAGGAAGTATGGACAGAAAATTTCTGGATACGGGAAAGATCGTCTCTACCCACGGGGTACACGGCGAGGTCAAGGTGCTGCCCTGGGCGGATTCGCCGGAATTCCTGCTGCAATTTGATACGTTTTATATGGACGGCAAGCCGGTACAGGTGCAGTCCAGCCGGGTACACAAGACCTGCGTGCTGGTCAAGCTCCGGGGCGTAGACACGGTGGAGCAGGCTTCCCTGCTGCGGGGCAAGGTGCTGCAGATTTCCCGGCAGGATCCCCATCTTTCGCCGGATGTGGTGTTTATCGCCGACCTGATCGGCCTGCCTGTGCTGGCCGACGGCCGACAGATCGGCAGGATCACGGAGGTTCTGACCATGCCCAGCTCCGACGTCTATGTGGTCAAGGGAGCGCACACCTATATGATCCCCGCCGTCAAGGCCTTTGTGCCGGAAATCGACCCCTCCAGAGGCTGCATCGAAGTAAACCTGATTGAAGGAATGAGAACCGATGCGGATTGACATTATGACCCTGTTCGCCGACACCGTGGGCGACATGATGAGCGAGAGTATTCTGGGCAGGGCGCAGGAACGGGGGCTGGTGCGCATCGAGACCCACCAGATCCGGGACTACACCACCAACCGACAGAATCAGGTGGACGACTATCCCTACGGCGGCGGCCACGGCGCCGTTCTGCAGGCCGATCCCCTGTACAACTGCTGGTGCCACGTCTGCGACGAGGCCGCCGCGCCGGTACACACCATTTTCCTGTCCCCCTGCGGCAAGGTCTTTACCCAGGCGGACGCCAAACGGTTGGCGGCGGACTACGAAAATCTGGTGCTGGTGTGCGGCCACTATGAGGGCATCGACCAGCGCTTTATTGACGAGTGCGTGGATGAGGAGATCTCCATCGGCGATTTCGTCCTCACCGGCGGGGAGATTCCCGCCATGGCCGTGGCCGACGCCGTGGCGCGGCTGCTGCCGGGTGTGCTGTCCGATCCGGAGTGTTTTCAGGAGGAGAGCCACTGGGACGGGCTGCTGGAATATCCCCAGTACAGCCGACCCGCCGTCTGGCACGGGCGGCAGGTGCCGCCCGTGCTGCTGTCCGGCAACCACGAGCAGGTGGCGCGGTGGCGCAGAAAACAGCAGATTCTGCGCACCTTCCACCGCAGGCCGGATATGTTCCGCAGGCTCACGTTACCGGACAAGACCCGGGCGGAAAAGAAATTTATCCGTGAACTGGAGGAGGAAGACGATGCATTCCGACGTCGAAACCCTGAAGACATGGGTCAGTGAAGCAAAGCGGCTGGTCTTTTTCGGCGGCGCGGGCGTGTCCACGGAAAGCGGCATCCCCGATTTTCGCAGTGTGGACGGCCTGTACAACCAGAAATTTGAATATCCGCCGGAGACCATCATCAGCCACAGCTTTTTCCTGCGCAATCCGGCGTATTTCTACAACTTTTACCGGGAGAAGATGCTGCCTGTAAACGTGGAGCCCAACATCACCCACAAGGTGCTGGCCAGATGGGAGCAGGAGGGCACACTCAGCGCCGTGGTCACGCAGAACATCGACGGTCTGCATCAGAAGGCCGGCAGCAAAAAGGTCTTTGAGCTCCACGGCAGCGTGCTGCGCAATTACTGCATGAAATGCGGCAGATTCTACGACGCGGCCTATGTCAAAAACAGCCGGGGCGTGCCTCTGTGCGACTGCGGCGGCATAATCAAGCCGGACGTGGTGCTCTATGAGGAAGCCCTCAGCGAGTCCTGCCTCACAGGCGCCATCGGCGCCATCCGTCAGGCGGACGTACTCATTGTGGCGGGGACGTCTCTGACGGTCTACCCGGCGGCGGGTCTGATCAACTACTACCGGGGCAACCGGCTGGTGCTCATCAACCGGGACGAAACGCCCTATGACAGCTATGCCAACCTGTGCCTGCACTGCGCTCTGGGCGAGGTGTTCCGCCAGCTCTGAGCCGCCACATAAAAACAGCCGCCTTTGCACAAACGCAAAGGCGGCTGTTTCTGCCGGATCAATCCTGCACGTCCAAGTCCAGTCCCAGCTCTCTGGGCAGGAACCGGGGACAGACGTTCTCCGTGGTCATAATCACCGACGCGGCCAGATAGGAGCCGATCTCACAGGCCTCGGCCAGGGTCTTGCCGTAGCTCAGGCCGATGGCCGCCCCGGCGCAGAAGGCGTCTCCGGCGCCGGTGGTGTCCCGCACCACCACATTTCTGGCAGGGCAGTGCCCCTTGCCGCCGTATTTGTCGGCGTACACGGCGCCCTTGTCCCCCAGGGTGACGATCATGCTGGGGATCTGCGCCAACTGCACCTTGTGGGAGAGAATGTCCCGCATCTGCTCCGGCGTGGCGCTGGTATAATCGTCGGAAAACAGGATGCCGGCCTCCTGCCGGTTGCAGATAAAGCAGTCGGTATACTGCAAAAAGTCACGGCGCTGCACGGCGATGCTCATATTGGCCACCACGGTGTAGATGGGCTTGTCGTATTTTTCCGCCAGCTTAAAGGCGCGTTTGACAATGTCCTTGTCCAGATCGATCTCAATGACGATACTGTCGGCGGTGCTGAAAATCTCGTCGCCCTGCTCGTCCAGAAGCTGCGCCAGCGGGCTCATGTCCGGCCGCTGGGAAATGGAGGCCACCACGTCGCCCTTGTTGTCAAAAACTGCCAGCCAGGTGCCCATACCGCCGTGTACCTGACGGATATGGTCTACATTGACCTTATGGCTTTTGAGCTTGCGCACCACATCGGCGCCGATGCCCGTATCATCCGCCAGACTGACGAAGGTGGGCCGCAGCTCCACATTGGCGATGTCCTCGGCCACGTTCCGTCCCACGCCGCCATGGATCTGCTCGATGCGGCCCACGTTGCGTCCGGCCGGGATATATACGTCCTCCGGGAAACCCTTGATGTCTACGAATACTGCGCCAATGACTACGATACCCATAGAGAAGCCTCCTGTTTTTCTTTTTGATATTGGTATTATAGCATGAGTTTGCAAAATTGCAACCGGGTCTTTTCCCCGGAGAAAAACTGTGGTATAATTGGTTTACAGGAAGGGAGGTGCGATTATGTCTGCTCAGAATTGCGAGGACTGCTGGAACTACAACTACGACGACGAAACCGACGAGTACTATTGCAGCAAGGACATTGACGAAGACGAGTGGTACAGATTCCATACCCGCCCCGAAGCCCGCTGCCCCTATTTCCGGCAGGCCGACGACTACTATCTGCCCCACCGTCAATGAATTCTATTCCCATCCCGGCCGCTTTTCAGCCCCCGCTTGGGAAACCGGCTGCCGCGCCGGCAGAAGCCCTTACAGGTAAGCCGCGGCGGCGGCCTATATCCGCCCCAATGGAGTCGGATAACAGCAAACCGATTTCTGCCATAGCGCAAAAGACCTTGTAGGATTTCTCCTACAAGGTCTTTTTCTGTTATGGTTTTACAAATTGGGTTTGCCCCAAATCAATCCCTGCTTAGTTCTTGCCATCCTTGATGGCAGCCTGTGTAGTGGCTACTAAGTCGCGGAATAAACAGGCACCTTCAATTATTATAATACGACTATAAAGTCGGTTTTTCAATGGACAAAATGTAAACAAAACCGAGGGAATGATTTATTCATCCCCTCGGTATGCTATCAGACAAATAACCTTATCTTGATGTTTTGCCACCCATGAACCCTTCTGCGCGACGAGAAGCTATATACATACGCTTTAGCATCTTCGATAGTCAGATCAAATTGCGTCAGTTCGTGCCATTCTTTTTCGGTCTCATCGTCAGGAGTATCATCCATAAATGATTTCACCATATCCGGCACGGCTTTCAAATACCAGTCAAATCCTTTATCGCTTGCAATTATTTGTTCGGTAAATGCTTCAATAACGCCATCAGGAATTATCAGAGTATTTTCAAAATCAGTGTATTCGGACAACTTCTGCTTTAGTGCCTCCAGACGTTCAACAAGATTCTCCTTTTTCTGCCTCGTGTCGATTGGTGTAAGCTCTTGAATCTCCTGTCGGAGACATTCTATCTGCTTTTCAACTTCGTCTTTCCGCATCAAAAAATAATCTCTTTCGATGTCACCATCAGCTCGCATCTCAATTAGGCCGACTTTCTTCCGTTCAAGCTTTTCGATTTCAGCATTCTTCTGCGCAATAATTTCCGTGTTATCTTCGACGTCTTCAACATCGTTTATATGTTCCTCAATCATTTTACAAGCAAGTTCTGTAACAGCCGAAATATCCGTAAAGTGCTTCGTGAAAATCTCATGTGCTATGAGTTCCATTTTCCATTTCGGAATAATCGGCGTAGTACAAGTGTCTTTGGTAGGAAGACCTCTTTTCTTTCGTTCAGTTACAGAACCGTGAGCCAACTTGCTATAGCACTGGAATGCCATTTCATCAGCTCCATTATGATGATTCCAACCGCGCTGATTGAATTTACATCCGCAAGAGCATTTCATAAGTTTCCCCCAAATTGTTGCCGGCTCACGCTTTGGCGCAACTCTTTTTCCCTTTGGGCAGTTATTGAGTTGCCTTGTACGAGCGTCCATTCTTGCTTGAACAAGATTAAATTCTTCCTCGGTAACAATCGGTTCATGGGTTCCTTTGGTGTATGTCATCTCAATCTCACCCATGTTTTTTACCCTGTTTTGCTTTAGGTAGTCGGGGCAATAATATTTGTGGTATGTCATAATTCCACAATAAAATGAGTTCCTTAATACTTTAGAGATAACAGACTCAAACCATTGCGTTTTACCCATAGCTGTCAGTCTACCGCGACTTTCAAGCTCATATTTGATGCTCTTCAATCCCATGCCATCCAAGTACATATCAAAAATCATTCGCACCGTTTTTGCTTGTTCAGGATTGATGACCATTTCTTTACCAACCCGGTCATACCCAAGTATGTTACCAGTTCCATAAACGACTCCGTTATCCATCGAAGTCTGTTGCCCAGCTTTAACCCTTATAGAAGTCTTCCGGCTTTCATCCTGTGCGAGTGTAGCCATAATAGTTAATCGAAGCTCGCCATCTCCATCAAAAGTTTTGATGTTGTCATTGATGAAAAACACCTCCACTCCGAATTCCTTTAACATACGGGTATATTGAAGTGTATCAACCGTATTTCTTGCGAATCGTGAGACCTCGCGCGTAATAATCATATTGAACTTATGCGCTTTTGCATCTCGGATCATTTTCATGAATTGAGGTCTTTTTTCTGCCGACGTACCCGTAATGCCCTCATCAATGTACTGCTTTACAAGAGTCCAGTCAGGTCTTGTAGCAAGTATTGGTTTATACCAATCAATTTGGTTTTCGAGTGCAGAAAGCTGGGCCTCATGTTCGGTCGATACACGAGCATAAATCGCCACATCTCTTTTTTGAAAATCAGAGTTTATTCCGTAGGCTCCGTACATGATTTCACCTTTCTTCCTGTTTTAGATTGACAGCAGGAAAAGTGTTTCGCATCTTCTTTTCCTGCATATTGGCGCAATATGTTTCTGAACATATAGTCTGGGATCTCATTGTCCTTATACAACTGTTCTACCAGTTTTAATGCTGCGAAGGTGATTTCGCATTTATCAGTAATAATCTTACTCATTTCCTGCGACCTCCACAAACATGCGAATTTCTATTTTGCACACTTGACACATCCCAAATCAGGAAGTCATATCCGTGAGGATTTTTGCAAATATCGCAGGGTTCAAGAATATCTTGATATAGATTCTT
>JAQYBZ010000005.1 GCA_029003235.1 Bacillota bacterium | reverse complement strand
TTTGCCTGAAACTGGGCGGCGACCTCATTCCTGTTCCGGACGGAATAGGACAAAGACTCACCGGTGGTAAGTTCGATGACATTGGTGATGTCGTGAATCGCCATAACCGACACCAGACAGCCGCGGCTCACCTTGAGAAAGCTGTCGCCCAGAGTCTTCACGAGATCATTTAGTGTGACCCTTGTCTTGTAGCACTTTCCGCTGGAAGTGTGTATCTCGGCATAATTCTTTTTCATCAGAACGTAGAGAACCGTGCCGATATTGAGCACGATGTCCCTGTTGTCCGAACGGATGGTAATGTGATTCAATTCCGGCATATCCGGCACCTCCGTGTTTTTAATTTGTGCATCCGGGTGTTTGTCTGCTTTTCCACTCGGATCATACCATATTTCACACGCCCCTTCAACCGCCTGTGCCCTGCGCAGCCTGGAGAGCAATATGTCAGGAGCGGCGCTGCGCTCCTGCAAATGGACGAAATACTTCTGAAAAGAAAGAGACTGTCTCACAAAAAGGAAGTGAGGCAGCCCCGCGTTCAGTGAAGTTCCGCAGTTTTACCGAGAAAGGTCGCAAATGCAGCCCTTTAATAGAGGGCATTGTTATCTCGGAAAGTATTTTCATGAAATATTCTGCTTGCCAAGCTTTTTATGCTTGAGAGTCATCTTCTTTTTTAGGGCTTTTTTCACAGCCCCAGTTTCTTTTACAGCAATTTACTGTCCCGCATGGAGACATAGTCGCTGTCGGCGACAATGATATGGTCGGCCAGCACCACGTCCACAGCCTGCAGGGCGGCACGGATGCGGTCGGTGGTCTGCACGTCCTCCGTGGACGGCAGGGCGATGCCGGAGGTGTGATTGTGTGACAGCACCACCGACGAGGCGTTGACGGCCAGCGCCACCTCCACAATCCGCCGCAGGGAGGCACTGGCGGAATTGACCGACCCTCTGGAGATCTGGCGGCAATCCAGCAGCTTGCACTTGGCGTCCAGACACAGCATCCAGACCTGTTCCTCCCGGGCGCCCCGGAACCGGGGCACCAGATAGTCCGCGCAGGACTCCAGCGTGGCAAAAACGGTGGTCAGCTTCTGGCGCTCCATATCATATCTGCGCCACACCTGGGGCACCAGATGGAGCAAAATGGCCGCCCGCTCCGTCATGCCTTTGACCTGCTGGAGGGATTCCACCGGGGCTTCCAACACGGTGGGAAAGGCGCCGAAGCGCTCCAGCAGGCCGTGGGCGATCTGATTGGTGTCCTTTCTGGGAATGGCAAAGGTCAGAAGCAGCTCCAGCACCTCGATGTCGGAGAAGCTGTCCAGCCCGCCCCGGAGATAGCTGTCATAGCGCCGCTGACGGTGTCCCGTATGCAGGGTCTGCTCCCGTTCGTCCACAGACTGTCCCCTCTTTCGGAAAAATGGCAGGCCGGACTGCCGCGCTACGGCAGTCCGGTCTGAAGGCAGAATTACTTTGCGACCTTGTCCTTGAGCGCCTTGCCGGCCTTGAAAGCGGGAAGACGGCTTGCGGGGATCTCAATGGCTTCCTTGGTCTTGGGGTTGCGGCCCATGCGGGCTTCGCGCTGTCTGGTCTCAAAGGTGCCAAAGCCTACGAGCTGCACCTTGTCGCCGGCTGCCAGAGCGGCAGAAACGGTATCTACGGTGGCGTTGAGCGCCTTTTCTGCGTCCTTCTTGGACAGGCCTGCTTTGCAGGCGATTTCAGCGATGAGTTCGGTCTTGTTCATTGTTGTACCTCTTTCTTTATTGTTTTTTGCAGGCCGCTTTCGCGTTGGCCCACAGGCCAGCCAGCTCCTGCCTGTCCATGTCCTCCAGCCGGACGCCCCGGAGGGCGGCGGCCGCTTCCATGGCGGCGAATCTGTCTGTGAATTTTTTACAGGTGCTGTTCAGCGCGTCCTCGGGGTCGATATGCAACTGTCGGGCGGCGCTGACGGCGGCAAACAGCACGTCTCCCAGCTCCTCCCGGCAACCGTCGCCCGTTTGGACGGCAGCTTCCAGCTCTGTAATTTCCTCTTTCAATTTTTCCACGGATTGGGCAGGGTCATTCCAGCAAAACCCGGCTTTTTCAGCCTTTTGCAGGATTTTTTCGGCGCGCCACTGGGCGGGCAGCGCCCCGGACACGGCCTGCATGGCCTGCGCCACGGTCTGCTCTCCCCGCAGGCTGCGCTTGAGCTGCTCCCAATCGGGCGGCTGCGCCGCGTCGGAAAACAGGTGGGGATGGCGGTCGATGAGCTTTTTGCACACGCCGTCGCACACGTCTTCCATGGTGAAGTGCCCGGCGTCGGCCTCGATCCCCGCGTGAAAGACCACCTGCAGCAAAACGTCCCCCAGCTCCTCGCACAAATGGGCAGGGCTGTTTTCGTCCATGGCCTCGCAGGCCTCCAGCGTTTCCTCCAGAAAATTCCGGCGGATGGAGGCGTGGGTCTGCGCCTGATCCCAGGCACAGCCGCCCTCGCCGCGCAGCAGCGCCACAAGGCTGACCAGATCATCATAGGTATAGCGGTCTTTCTTCTTAAAATCTAACATATTTTACTCTCTTTCGCAAGGCCAAAAACCGGAAAAATCCGGAAAAATCAGTGGATCCTCAGAATTTTTGCAATTTTATCCCCCTTGGGCAGCAGCCGGCAGTCGTCCAGGGTGATGATCCGCATGGCGTAGACCAGAATTATGTAAACAATCCCGGCCACAGCGATGGCTGCAAGGCAGCAGATGGAGGCGCTCAGCCCCGTTTTCAGCAGCAGACTGTTGCTCACCCAGGCCGCCGCGCCCATGAGCAGAGAGGCCATGAGGGGCTTGAAGAGATTGGACACCAGACGGGGCGGCTTTTTCAGCACCCGGTGCATGGTAAAGATGTTCAGCGCCGTAATGGTCAGATAGCAGGCCAGCGTGCCGATGGGCGCGCCCACCACGTTGATGCTGGGAATGCCGATGAGGAAGAAATTGACGATGATCTTCACAATGCCGCCAATGAGCATATTGATCACAGGCAGGTAGACATAGCCGTGGGCCTGCATAATGGCGTTGACCACCAGCACAAAGGAGTTGAGGATCACGGCAACGCCCAGAATGGACAGCAGGACAGAGCCGGTTTTCAGGGTCTCGCCCGTATACCCGGAGCCGCCCAGAAGCTGCAAAATAGGGCCGGACAGCACTGCTAGGCCGATGGCGCAGGGCATGGCAATCAGGCTCATGACCCGCAGGGAGGATTCCTCCACCATTCTGGCGCCCCGTCTGTTTTTCAGGGTCAGATGCTCCGTAATGGCGGGAATGACGCTGACGGTCAGGGGCGTGATAAAGGCGCAGGGCAGGTTGAAAATGGTCTGGGTAAAGTTATAGATGCCCTTAGCCAGGTTGGCCTGCTCCGCCGCGAAGCCGGCCGCGCCCTTGAGCCGGTGCATGAGCACCGCCGCGTCCACCACGGAGATGAGCTGCATCCCCGTCGCCCCCAGAGTGATGGGGATGGCGATGGACAGCAGGGTTTTTAAGGTGCTGCGATGGGAATAGACCGTGGGGTCGGGGCAGCTTTTGGGCAGTTCCCGCGAAGCCCCCCGGTACTTGATGCCCAGATAGGCCGCGCCCACCACGGTGCCCAGCGTGACGCCCAGAATGGCGCCGCCTGCGGCATAGATGATACTGCCGGTCTTTTTGCCAATGAGATAGGCAGCGGCAAGCCCCACAAAGAGCTTGCACACGGCCTCGATGATCTGGGACATGGAGGTGGGCACCATGTTGCTCTGCCCCTGAAAGAAGCCCCGGAAGGCGGAGATCAGGGAGATGAACAACACCGCCGGCGCCAGACAGGCGATGGCGAACCAGGCCTCCGGCTGCCCCATCATGGCGGCAAGCTGGCGGCACAAAAACAGCATCCCGGCGGCGCCAATGATGCCCGGCGCCAAAAAAGCGTACAGGGATACTTTATAGACCCGCTTGATCTGGTTGGTGCGGCCAAGGGTGCTGGCCTCGGAGATCATGCGGGACATGGCCACCGGCAGGCCGGTGGTGGAGATCATCAGCAGCACCGAGTAGATGTCGTAGGCCGTGGTGAAATAGCCGTAGCCGTCAATGCCGATGACCTGCTGCAGGGGGATCTTATAGCAGGCGCCGATGACCTTGACGATGGCCGTCGCCAGTGCCAGTACCGCTGCGCCGCCCAGAAATGTCTGTTTGCGATTGCCTTTGCTCAAGGGAAGCCTCCTTTTTTTGCCGTGGAGCTGCCGGTCAGGCCTGTTCCTGCTCCGGCACTTTTTTGTCGTCCGTGAAGACTCTGGGCATGGCATACTGCGCCAGCTCCCGCACCACGGAGTCCAGATCGATGGTCAGGTATTTTCCCGCCGCGTAGAGGATCTTGCCCCGAACCATGGTCATGATTACGTCATGGCCGGAGGCGGCGTAGACCAGTTGGGAAATCACATTGTGACAGGGCATGAGATGGGGGGAAGTGAAGTCCAGCATAATCAGATCGGCGTCCATGCCCAGCTTGATCATGCCGCATTCCTTTTCCCGGCGCTGGGCCCTTGCGCCGCACACCGTGGCCATCATCAGCGGCGCGGTGGCGGGCATGGCCGTGGGATCGCCGGTCTTGCCCTTGGCCATGAGGGCGGCGGCTTTCATTTCCTCAAACAGATCCAGATTGTTGTTGGAGGCGGAACCGTCCGTACCCAGCGCCACGTTCATGCCCGCCTTGATCATGGCGGTCACGTCGGCGCAGCCGGAGGCCAGCTTCAGATTGGACACCGGGCAGTGGACGGCACTGACGCCCCGTTTGGCCAGCAGCGCCATATCCTCCGGCTCCAGCCAGACGCAGTGGGCGGCAATGGCGTGGGTGTCAAACACATGGTGGCAGTCCAGCACCTGCGCCGGCGTCAGGCCGTATTTTTCCTTGCAGGATTCATGCTCGCTTCTGGTCTCGGACAGGTGGACGTGCATCCCCAGATGCTCGTTGAGGGCGTATTCCCCCAAGGCGTCCCACAGCCGGTAGTTGGAGGTGTATTCCCCATGGACGCTGGCCTCCACCCGGATGCGGCCGCCGTCGTAGCCGTCCCACTTTTCCTTCAGCGCCTGCAGCTCCTGACAGGGGAGATATGCTTCAAAGTCGAAGTCCTCGGACTCGTCGGTAAAGAGGGTGATGCCCCGGGCAATATTGGCCTTGATGCCCGACTCGGCCACGGCCTGGGCGATCTCGTCGCAGAAATTGTACATATCCGACACGGAGGTGACGCCGAAGCGCAGGCACTCGGCAATGGACAGCAGGGTTGCAGCCTTGACGGCGCGGCCGTCCAGACGATCCTCCCGGGGGAAGATGTAGTCGTTGAGCCAGGTGGACAGGTCATAGTCGTCTGCATAGCCCCGCAGCAGGGACATGGGCAGATGGGTGTGGCAGTTGATCAGCCCCGGCATGAGTACCATGCCCTCGCCGTTGATGATCTTCCGGGGCTTTTCCTTGGGCGGGGTCTTGGACAGATAGGCGATCTTGCCGTCGGTGACGCCCACAAAGCAGTCGAAATAGACGTGCATGGCCTCGTCCATGGTCACGGCGGTAATATGAGAAAATAACGTATCCATTTGTAAGCCTCTACTTCATAAATTCTTCCATAAACAGGCTGTCTTTGGGCAGCAGGGACGCCTCCACGGGTTCAAACTGCACCAGACCCGCCAGAATCTTCTCCGTCAGCTCCGGCTGGGCGTTGTGCCGCAAAGACCGGAGCATGGGCTCGGCAAAGGGGCGGAAGGCCGAAACCTCGTAGCCGTGGGTGGTGTCGATGGTGATATGGGCGGAGGATTTATAGGGGGAGATGTAGCGCTTTTCCCCCAGACGCACGTTGCGCCACATACCCAGCGTCTCCTCGGCGGAGGCGGCGCGGAAGTTGAAATCCCGCACCATGCGGCGCACCACCCGCATCCATACCCGATTGAAGACCTCCATGTTCCGGTGCGCCACACTGGAGGCCGTGGAGACAAACAGGCGGGTGGCCTCCGGGTTGCGGTCGGTGAGCATGGGGTTCAGGCCGTGGATACCCTCGAAGATCACGGCCTCGTTTTCCCTGAGCTGCAAAGGCCGGGCGGCCTCCGGCGCCTGACGCTGGTTTTGAAAATCAAAGTGGGGCACGAGGATCTTCTCGCCCCTGTCCAGCAGGTTCAGATGCTCGTTGAGCAGCTCCGTCTCCAGCGCCAGAGGCGATTCCAGATCGGGGCTGCCGTCTTTGGCGCGGGGAAAGCCCGGTGTGCTCTTACTTTTATAATAGTCGTCCAGAGAGATCATATGACAGTAGATACCCCGCTCATACAGGGCTTTTTTCAGCCGGCTGGCCGTGGTGGTCTTGCCCGAGGCCGAGGGGCCGGAGAGCAGAATGATGCGGCTGTGGCGCAGCCGCTCTTTGATCTGATCGGCGGCGTCCTGCACCCGCTGCCCGTAAAGGGCGTCACACTGGGCGATGTAGGCCGCAGGATCCTGCCGGAGACTGCGGTTGATGTCATTGAGTTCCAGAAGCATGGGGTTCTCCTTTCTGCGCCAGTGCATCCACCAGCGCAAACAGAGCGCGCTTTTTCTCCAGCACGCCGTCGAACTGCCGCAGATAGTCGCCGGGGAATTTGGGGTTATGGAAGCGCTCCAGCCTGGTCGGGCTGACCATGACCTTGCTCATGCCGCCGCCTCCCACGGAGACGATGGTCTGCAGCTCCTCCATCATATATATATTGTACAGACATACATCTCTGTCCCGGCACCAGCCCACGTTTTCAAAGCTGCCGGACATATATTTCTGCCGGTAGAGGTAATAGGGACTGTAGCCTGCGGCACGCAGCCGCTGCGCCGCCCCGTCCACCATCTGGCTGACTGCCTGCTGGGAGGGCAGGCCACCCCGTTTTTCAAACAGCTCCGCGCCCTTCTTCAGCGCCAGCGTATGCACCGTCACATTGGACGGGCCGAGGGCCAGCACCTGCTCCAGCGAATCGGCGAAGGACGCCGGGGTGTCCCCGGGCAGGCCGGCAATGAGATCCATGTTGATGGAGGCAAAGCCCGCCTGTACCGCCTGATGATAGGCCGCCACGGTCTGGGCGGCGGTGTGGGGTCTGCCCACGGCGCGCAGCACCGCGTCGTTCATGGTCTGGGGATTGATGCTCATGCGGCCGCAGCCCTGGGCGCGGATGGCGCGCAGCTTTTCCAAATCCAGGGTGTCGGGTCTGCCCCCCTCCACCGTGTATTCCAGCAGGCCGGACAGGTCAAAGGACGCGGCCACGGCCTGCATCAGCCGGGTCATCTGCCCGGCGGACAGGGTGGTGGGGGTGCCGCCGCCCATATAGACCGTGCGCACCCGGCAGCCGCTGCGCCGGGTCAGCTCGCCGGTGAGGGCGAGCTCCCGGATCAGTTTCTCCAGATACGGCTCCACCAGCGCGCCGCTGCTGCCGGTCGTCTGGCTGACAAAGGAGCAGTAGGCGCACCGGGAGGGACAGAAGGGGATGCCGATATAGAGGGAAATATCTTTTTCCGACAGGAGGCTTTTGGCCTGCACCGCCGCCTCGGAGGCGTCCAGACACAACTGCCGCCGGGCGGGGGTGACAAAAAAGGTGTCCGCCAGCAGCCGGTCGGCGCTCTGGCGGCTGCCGCCGTTGAGCAGATGGCGGGTGGTGAGCTTGGTGGGACGCACGCCGGACAAAGCCCCCCATGGAGGGGGCGCATCCAGAAAGGCCATGGCCGCCAGATAGTAGCTCTGCTGCAAAATGCGCCGCCGCAGGGGGTAGGTCTCCTTTTCCAGCGGCAGGCGCTTCGTTGCCCGCGCCGTGCGGCCGTTGAGGCGGAGGACGGCGGTGGCCGTCAGCCATTTTCTGCCCCGGTGCAGAGACGACACGGCGCCGTCGCCGTCAAAGGGGCTTTGGGTCAGTTCCACCGGCCATTGGGGGAACAGGCAAAGCTGAAGCTGCTCCATGGCGTAGCGGTCGTCGTGGCCGATCAAACGCAGTTTCACAGCTTCATAGCCTCCCGCAGAAATACATTGCCCAGCCGTTCCCGGCTCAGGGTCGTCGCCTCGCCGTGGCCGGGGAAAACCTGATAATCTCCCTTGAGCTGCCCCAGACGGCGCAGGGACGCGCAGATCTGCGTCCAGCTTCCGCCGGGGGAGTCGGTTCTGCCGCAGCTTCCCCGGAACAGGGTGTCGCCGCAGAACATGACATCGCCGCACAGCAGCGTCACGCTGCCGGGACTGTGCCCCGGCGTGTGCAGCACCTGAAAGTGCATGGAATCAAACTCCAGCCGGCTGCTCTCGCTGTAAAAATCCGTGCAGGTCAGACCGGCGCGCATATACTCCGGCATGGACAGCTCCGCCTGATGGACATAGCAGCGGCAGCCCGTGGCCTTGACAATGGGCCCTGTGGCGCCCACATGGTCAAAATGGCCGTGGGTCAGCAGCACCGCCTGCAATTTCACGTCCAGACGGCGCAGCAGCGCCAGAATCCGCTCCGGCTCATAGCCCGGGTCGGTGAGTACGGCGTTGCCGGTGGTCTCGTCGTAGAGAATATAGCAGTTGGTCTGATACAGCCCAAGCTGGATGGAAGTCATTTTCATAAGCGTTCTCTCTTTACCTTTGGTTACGACAGATCGTCCGTGTCGATCATCAGGGTCACAGGGCCGTCGTTGACGGAGGACACCTGCATATGGGCGCCGAATCTGCCGTGCTGGGGCGCAAAGCCCAGTCTGGCACACTCGGACAGGAAAAATTCATACAGGGACTCGGCCAGCGCCGGGGGCGCCGCTGCGGTGAAGCTGGGTCTGCGTCCCTTGCGCACGTCCCCGTAGAGGGTGAACTGGCTGACCACCAGCACCTGTCCCTGCACCTGCTGCAAAGACAGGTTCATTTTGTCCTGCTCGTCGGTGAAAATACGCAGGCCGAGAAGCTTCTCCGCCAGCCTGGTGGCCTGCGCTTCCGTGTCTTCGGGGCCGACCCCCAGCAGGATGAGCAGCCCCCTGCCGATGCGTCCGGTACAGACGCCGTCCACGGTGACGTCGGCCTGCGCCACCCGGGTCACTACGGCGCGCATCAGCTATGCCCCCTTCGGACGGAGTACACGTCGGGAATGGCACGGATGCGGTTGCTCACCGCCGCCAACTGGGACAGATCCCGCACCTCAAAGGTCACGGTGAACTGGCACCGGGCGTCGGGCAGGTCGCGCCCCGTGATCTCCCGGATGCGAAGCTGCAAGCTGGTCAGGGCAGCGGCGATGTCCAGCAGAAGGCCGTCCCGATCCTGGGCGTGCACCTCCAGCGTGGTGGCAAAGGGCTGGCCGTCGGCACTGCTCCAGCGCACGGGCACCCAGCGTCCGGCCTGCGCCGGATCGGCGGCGCCTTTGGCGTTGGGGCAGTCCCGGCGGTGGATGGAGACGCCGTAGCCTTTGGTGATAAAACCCACAATATCGTCCCCCGGCACGGGAGTGCAGCACCGGGAAAATTTGATCATGCACGAGTCGATGTCCTGCACCACCACGCCGGAATCCTTGTGGCGGCTGGGCTTGGATGCGGGGGCGGCCTCGGGCAGCTTGTCCGGCTCCTTTACCGCCGTGCGGCTGGCCTTGAGCAGATCCTCCCGGATCTTGCCGATGGCCTTGACGGCGGTAAGCCCGCCGTAGCCGATGGCGGCGTACATATCGTCCATGGAGTCAAAGGACAGCTTGCGCAGCAGCACCGGCAGCAGCTCCTCATCCTGCAAAAGGGAGGCGGACACGTTCATGCGCCGCAGCTCGCCCTCAAAGCTGGCCTTGCCGCGGATGATGTTTTCCTCCCGCTTTTCCTTTTTGAACCACTGCTTGATCTTGGAGCGCGCCTGATTGCTCTGGCAGATGTTCAGCCAGTCCCGGGACGGCCCCTTGGCGGTCTTGGAGGTGAGGATCTCCACAATGTCGCCGTTTTTCAGCTTTAAGTCGTAGCTTGCAATGCGGTTGTTGACCTTGGCGCCGATCATGGTGTTGCCCACGCCGGAGTGGATGGCATAGGCAAAATCGATGGGCGTGGAACCGGCGGGCAGGGAGATGACCTTGCCCTTGGGGGTAAAGACGAAAACCTCGTCGTCGAACATATCGATCTTCAGGGTGTGGATATAGTCCTCGGCGTCCGTCTCCTGCTGATCCTCCAGCAGGCGGCGGATCCACTCAAATTCCTTTTCGTTCCCCGTTTCGATGCCCTGCTTGTACTTCCAGTGGGCGGCCACGCCGTATTCCGCCGTCTCGTGCATCTCCTGGGTGCGGATCTGCACCTCGAAGGGGATGCCCTCTTTGCCGATGACCGTGGTGTGCAGGCTCTGGTACATATTGGGCTTGGGGGTGGAGATATAGTCCTTGAACCGGCCGGGCACCAGATTGAACATCTCGTGGATGTGCCCCAGCACGTTGTAGCAGTCGGGAATGGAATCCACAATGACCCGGAAGGCGTACAGGTCGTACAGCTCGTCAATGGTCTTGTTCTGGGCTTTCATCTTGCGGTAGATGGAATAGACGTGCTTGACCCGGCCGTTGATGCGGCAGTGGATGCCCACGGAGGTGAGCCGCTCGGTGATCCTGGCCTGAATATGCTCCATAAAGGCGTCGGCCTCCTGCTTGTGCAGCTCCAGATAGGCCATGATCTCGTTGTAGCCTTCGGGATCCAGATAGCGCAGGGAGGTGTCCTCCAGCTCCCACTTGATCTTCTGCATACCAAGACGATGTGCCAGAGGCGCGTAGATGTCCATGGTCTCCCGGGACTTGGACACCTGCTTTTCCGGACTCTGGTATTCCATGGTGCGGGTATTGTGCAGGCGGTCGCAGATCTTGATGAGCACCACCCGGATGTCCTTGGACATGGCCATGAACATCTTGCGCAGGTTTTCCACCTGCTGCTCCTCCAGCGTGGAGTATTCCACCCGGGTCAGCTTGGTAACGCCCTCCACCAGCTCCGCCACGGTCTGGCCGAACCGGCTGGCGATCTCCTCATAGGTGGAGTCCGTGTCCTCAATGCAGTCGTGGAGCAGGGCGCCCAGAATGGCGTCCGTGTCCAGGCCGATCTCCGCCACGATCTCCGCCACGGCCAGAGGATGAATGATATAGGGAGAGCCGTCCCGGCGTTTCTGATCCTTGTGCTTTTCGGCGGCATATTCCACAGCCTTGTCCACCAGACCCATGTCCACATAAGGCGTGAACCGGGCAATGGCGCGCGTCATGGCGTCATAGTGCTGCTGAAAGGTTTCCATTTACGATTGACCTGCCTTTCTATGCTTCAGCCGGCGGATGATGGGACTGTCGTCCAGATTGACCTTGTGTCCGTCGGAGGTGATGCGGATGCTGTAATACTTGGGATAGCGGCGCAGGGCGATAAGCCCCTGTTCGGCAAAGACGTCCAGACAGACCCGCGCCCGGGTCATGGTCACAGGCACGCCGCTGGCGCGGATGATCTTCCGGCTCATGCAGGAAAGCTCCTCCTGCAGGCAGTTTTCCCGGCTGTTGGCCGTCAGATACCGCCACACGGCCACAAATTCGCTGCGCACGGGCAGCAGACTGTCCGCGTCCTCCGGCGTCAGGACGCCGTCGCGGCAGTAGCGCTCATACAAATCCAGCTCCCGGGCGGCGGTCTGGCGCTGCTCCTGACACGGACGGATGTCCGCCAGATTGAGCTGCACCGAGCGGAAGCCCCGGAACTCGTTGATCTGGGGGGTAAAGGCGATGTCCACCCGGTCTCCGGCGCAGATGGCCGCCCGCAGGGCGGTGGTGGAAAAGAAGATGCACGGCAGGCTCTGGCCGGCGCGGTCGCCGTAGCGCAGCTTCAGGCGCAGATGCTTGCCGCCGCCCACCTCAGTGAGCTGATCCACCAGAAGATTGTCTATGTACAGCACCGGGCTGGGGCAGCCGCTGCCGCAGGGCTCCAGCTCCTCCAGCGCCTGTACGTTCTGTAATGTCAGCAGCTCCGGCTCCACCGGGCAGTCCACCCGCAGGGCGGCGCTCTGCGCTCCGGCGGCGTTGAAGCGCTCCACCAGCACGGTCATTTTCTCCCGGAAGCGGTCGATGTTCTCCCGGCTGATGGTAAAGCCCGCAGCCAGCTCATGGCCGCCAAAGCTCTCCAGCAGGGGGGAAAGGGCCGACAGGGCGGAAAACAGGGGAAAGCCGCCGTAGCTGCGGGAGGAGGCCTTGCCTTTGTCCCCGTCGAGACAGATCAAAAACGTGGGGCAGCCGTATTCCTCCGACAGACGGGAGGCCACGATGCCCACCACGCCCTGGTGCCAGGTCTCGCTGGCCAGCACGATCACCGTGGGCGGCGCGCCCACGGGCAGCATGGCCGTGGCCTGCGCATAGATCTCCGCTTCGATTTTCTGTCGCTCCCGGTTCAGGCGGCAGAGGGCCTGCGCCATACGGGCGGCCTCCTGCCCGTCCTCGGTGAGAAACAGGCGGATGGCCGGCTCCACCTGTCCCATTCTGCCGGCGGCGTTGATGCGGGGCGCCAGCACATAACCGATGGTGGCGGTGGTCACAGGCTGTCCCAGACAGCCACATTCTTTCATCAGGGCGGCGATGCCGGGACGCCGGGTATGCTCCAGCGCCTCCAGTCCCCGCTGCACCAGCGTGCGGATCTCCCCCCGCAGGGGCATGACGTCGGCGATGAGGCCGAGACAGACCAGATCGGCGTAGCGCTCCAGCAGTCCCTCCTGATCGCCGCAGACGGCGCTGGCCAGCTTAAAGGCAATGCCCACGCCGGACAGGTCGGTGTGGGGATAGGTGCGGTCTTTCCGGTGGGGATCCACCACTGCCACGGCCTGGGGCAGCGCCTGCTTGCACTCATGGTGGTCGGTGACGACCAGATCCATGCCCAGGCGGCGGCACAGCAGGGCTTCTTCATTGGCGGTGATGCCGCAGTCCACGGTGACGATCAGGTTCACCTGCTGGTGGTAGAGAAAGCGGATGGCGGCCTCGTTGAGGCCGTAGCCCTCCTCCATGCGGCCGGGGATATAGCTGGTGACCTTTTCCGCTCCCAAACGGCGCAGAAAATCCGTCAGAAGGCAGGTGGCCGTGATGCCGTCCACATCATAGTCGCCAAACACGGCGATATGCTCCCGCCGCGCCACGGCCAGACGCACCCGGTCAGCGGCCTGCTTCATTTCCCGCATCTGAAACGGGTCAATCAGGGGCGCGTCGCAGGAAAGCTGCTGTCTGGCCAGCTCCGGCGTGGAAAGGCCTCTGGCGCACAAAACGCGGGCGGTGAGGGGAGAATAGCCTGCCTGCTGCAGGCGCTGCACATCTTCCGGGCGATAGTTTGATACATTCCAGGTTCCGTACTTCACACAAATACACATCCAAAAGTCTTTTTCTATTAATTATATCAAACTTCCCTCTTTTTCTCAACGGTTATTTCCGTTCTGCACCTAAAAAATACGCCGTCCCGGGAAATTTCCCCTCCGCAGGCGAAAAAAAGAGGCAAAAGCCATGCTTTTGCCTCCAAATTCACCGTCAACTCTCTCCCTGCCGCCGCCCCGGCGGGCAGAGCGGGACGGGCTACAGGGTCAGTCCCAGGGTAAGGATGCCCAGATTCCGGCGGTAGATCTCCTCAAACTGGGACAGGGGCAGGGGATTTTCCCCCAGACCCACCTCAATGGTATAGCCCGGCCGGTCGTAGATGAGAATAAACCAGTCCTTATAGCCGGCGTAGCCCGATGCCCGGGGGGTATCCTCCAGAAGATAGCCGGACACGTCGGCAAAACGCTCTCCGATCTGCCGCGCTCCCGGCGGCTCCATGTCCAGATACTTCCAGTAGATCACGTTGCCCTGGGTATGGTAGGACAGGGTCAGGCGCGGATCCACCAGCCGGGTCAGCTCCGCCATGGCCGCCGATTCCGGCTGATCCAGCGGCGCCGCCCCCACATAATCCCGGGGCGCAGGCGTGGTATAGCCCTGGGCGAACTTGATCTGCCGGGCGTTCTCCCACCCGGCGGGATAGTTGAGATTCAGATCCACCCCGCTGAGATTGGCCTTCCAGCCGTCGGGAAAGGGGATCTGGGGATAGCGCGCCGCGATCTGTTCCGCCTGCCGGTATTCTTCGCTGTCCGGGGCGATGGCGCCGGTGACCAGATCCACGCCGTCGGGATTGACCATGGGCACCATATGGAGCTTGGTGCGCTGGTACAGCTCCTGCGCCGGGTAACCGAAAATGGAGCCGTTTTCCGACACGGCCTGGGCGTACTGCTCCAGAAACCGCAGCAGCACCGGGGTGGTGATCCACTCGTTGGCGTGATGGGCGGCATTATAGACCACCCGCCGTGTGCCGATGCCCGCGGCAATCTGGGGCACCTTCCGGCCGAAGCGGGTCTGGGTGATGGCGTTGACGATCAGAAACGGATAGCGCGCCTTTAAGCCCTGCAGGGTGAGCTGCAGCACCGTATAGGTAAAAGGCACCGTGGTGGGCACCACGGAAAATCCGAACGGCACGGTGAGGTACTGCCCCGCGACGAGCCGCTCCGGATCCTGATCCGGATTGGCCGTGACCAGCGCCCGGACGGTGGTGCCGTGGCTCTGGGCAAGGCGGGCATAGGTGTCCCCCGGCTGCAGGCGGTAGACCTCGTAGCCCGTGAGATAGGGCAAAAGCGCCTGCCGGGTAAGAAGGTCCTCCTGCCCGGAGGGTGCCAGCCCCATGGCGCGCTGGAAGCCCAGCAGGGTGTCAAAGCCGGCCCGCTGCAGGGCAAGCTGCGTCAGTGTCATTTCGCATCCCTCCCATATACCTGTATGCACGTCCACCGGCGGATATGCAGAAAAAATGGGTGGGCTTTGCCGGGAAAAATATAAACATTCCGTAAATTCTGCGCCCCTGTTCTTGATTCCGGGCAGGCAGGCGCTATAATAATAGAATATCAATCCCATGGCGGCGGGTTTTCTGCCATATGGCCGCAAAATTGTATCAAAACCGTCCCCGGTGTGCGCCGGGGTACAGGATAGCCTGCTTCCGGGGCGGCGTTCCGCCCCCGGCAGAAAAAGGAGCGAAAGAAAGCAATATGTTCAGACGCATCGGTGATTGGCTGCGCAGATTCATGTGGGGTCGGTACGGCGGCGATAAACTCAACGTCTTTTTGACGGTGGCAGCGCTGGTAGTCTGTCTGGTGGGAGGCATTGTCTCCCGGCTGGGCGTCGTGGGCGCGCTCATCGGGCTGGTTTTGGACATTCTGACCTATGCCCTGCTGTTCTTTGCCCTGTTCCGTATGCTGTCGCGGAATCTGGACGCCCGCCGGCGGGAGTACAACCGGTTCATGAACCTGACCGCCGCCCTGCGCGACCGGAAAAACCGCTATTTCCGCTGTCCCCACTGCAAGCAGACCGTCCGCGTCCCCAAAGGCCGGGGCAAAATCTGCATCAAATGCCCCAAGTGCGGCGAAAAATTCGTGCGCAAAAGCTAGAACGGCGGCCTTGAATGCCCCATGAAAAAACGCCATGCAAAAGGTTCCCAGTTTCCCGGCGCCTTGCACCCGGCGTTTTTTCCTGTCTCCGGGCGGCTTTTCCCGGCGCTGTAAAAATGGCTTTTCACAGGGATTCATAGAAGAACCGAAAAGAAGAACGGAGGAACGCACCATGAAAACATCCAAGGCAAGAAGCATCCTTCTGTCGGTGTGCGAGCTGATTGTGGGCATTTTGCTGCTCATCGATCCCATCGGCTTCACCGGCACAATCATCGTCTTTCTGGGCATTGCCCTGTCCATTCTGGGCATCGTGAATATCGTCCAGTATTTCCGGGATCCCCCGGCGCAGGCAATCCTCAAGCAGAGCCTGGCGCACGGCTGTCTGGAGCTGGCGGCCGGCATCTTCTTTGTGGTCAAAAGCACCTACATCGCCTCCCTCTCCCTGCTGACCGTGCTCTACGGCGTGGGCATCCTGATCCTCGGCATCACCAAGGTGCAGTGGACGGTGGATCAGATCCGTCTGAAGACGGACAAGTGGTTTTTGACGGCCATCAGCGCCGCCGTGACCATCCTCTGCGCCGTGATCATCCTGTGCAACCCCGCGGTGATGTGGACGCTTATCGCCGTCTTCCTCATTCTGGAGGCGGTCATGGACATCGTGGCGGCCATTCTGACCCGGAATAAGGCCGAATAAGCGCCGAAGCCCGGCTTTCGGCGCGGTTGATACTGTTGGAAGCCGGAACGCCTGCCCTTTCCGCCGCAAACGCCCCGGTGAGCGGCCGGTCACGGGGTGGGGCGTTTGTCGGCACTGTACGGAAAACCGGCGGCGGGAAGCCTCCCGCCGCCGGTGTTGTTTTTTCTCAATAGTTCTCTTTTCTGACCTCGAAATAGCTCTGGGGATGCTTGCACACGGGGCAGACCTCCGGAGCCTGCTTGCCCATGACCAGATGGCCGCAGTTGCGGCACTCCCACATGGTCTCGCCGCTCTTTTCAAACACGGCCTTCATCTCCACGTTGTTGAGCAGGGCGCGGTAGCGCTCCTCATGGGACTTTTCGATCATGCCCACCATGCGGAACTGTTCGGCCAGCTCGTGGAAGCCCTCTTCGTCGGCGTCCCTGGCAAAGCGGTCGTACATATCCGTCCACTCGTAGTTCTCGCCCTCTGCCGCGCTGCGCAGATTCTGCGCCGTGTCGCCCAGACCCTCCAGCGCCTTGAACCACAGCTTGGCGTGCTCCTTTTCGTTGTTGGCGGTCTGCTCAAAAATGGCGGCAATCTGCTGATAGCCCTCTTTCTTCGCCACGCTGGCAAAGTAAGTATACTTGTTTCTGGCCTGAGATTCGCCTGCAAAGGCTTCCATCAGGTTTTTCTCTGTTTTTGTTCCCTTATACTGCATTTTAACATCCTCCTTATATGGAATTTGGAAATTTGCCTGTTTCATCATGACACATTTTCCCGGAAATTACAAGTGTTTTTCTCTCCTCCGGGAAAAAATCCGCCGTGCCGCGCATATTGACAAGCAGCCGGTGATATGCTATAATTCCTACATAAGTACTAGGATATAAAGGAGGAACTCCTATGATCTATGCGGACAACGCTGCCACCACACGCACCAGCCGCACGGCCATTGAGGCCATGCTGCCCTATTTTGACAGCGTTTACGGCAACGCCTCCAGCCTGCACTCCATGGGGCAGCAGGCGCAGGCGGCGCTGGTGTCTGCCCGGCAGGCCATGGCCGACGGCCTGCACTGCAGTCCCAGGGAAATCATTTTCACCTCCGGCGGCAGCGAGGCCGACAATCAGGCGCTGCTCTCGGCGGCGGCGCTGGGGGAGCGCAAAGGAAAAAAGCACATTATTTCCACGGCGTTTGAGCATCACGCGGTGCTTCATACGCTGGACAGCCTGAAAAAGCGGGGCTTTGAAATTGAGCTTCTGGACGTCCATGAGGACGGACTGGTGACCCCCCGGCAGGTGGCCGACGCCATTCGCCCGGACACGGCGCTGGTCTCGGTGATGTTTGCCAACAACGAGATCGGCACCATCCAGCCCATCGCCGAGATCGGCCGCATCTGCCGGGACAGGGGCGTTTTGTTCCACACCGACGCCGTACAGGCGGCAGGCCATGTGCCTCTGGACGTAGAGGCCATGCACATCGATCTGCTCTCTCTGTCGGCGCACAAATTCCACGGCCCCAAGGGCGTGGGTCTGCTCTACGCCCGCAAGGGCATCCCCCTGGTCAACGTCATCTACGGCGGCGCCCAGGAGCGGGGCAAGCGCGCCGGTACGGAAAATCTGCCCGCCATCGTGGGCATGGCCGCAGCCTTTACGGAGGCCAACGAAAATCTTCAGGCCAACGCCCAAAAGACGGCGCGCCTCCGCGACCGTCTCATAGACGGCCTGCTTCAGATCCCCCACAGCGCCCTCAACGGCGCCCGCAGCCCCCGGCTGCCGGGCAATGTGAACCTGTGCTTTGAGGGCATCGAGGGCGAGTCCCTGCTGCTTTTGCTGGACGATCGGGGCATCTGCGCCTCCTCCGGCTCAGCCTGCACCTCCGGATCTCTGGATCCCAGCCATGTGCTGCTGGCCATCGGCCGCCCCCACGAGGTTGCCCACGGCTCCCTGCGCCTGACCATCAATGAAGAAACCACCGACGCCGATGTGGACGTCATGCTCCGCGCCATCCCGGAGGTAGTGGCCTATCTGCGCAATATGTCCCCCGTGTGGAAAGAGCTGCAAAGCGGCCGACGCCAGTTTGTACTGTAATACGGAAAGGAGAACATCATGGCATTATACAGTGAAAAAGTAATGGACCATTTCCGCAACCCCCGCAACGTGGGCGAGATCGAAAACGCCGACGGCGTGGGCGAAGTGGGCAACGCCAAATGCGGCGATATTATGAAAATGTATCTGAAAATTGACGACGGCATTATCACCGACGTAAAGTTCAACACCTTCGGCTGCGGCAGCGCCATCGCCTCCAGCTCCATGGCCACGGAGATGATCAAGGGCAAGCCCATCTCCGAAGCCATGAAACTGACCAATCAGGCGGTGGTGGAGGCGCTGGACGGCCTGCCCGCCCACAAGCTGCACTGCTCCGTGCTGGCGGAGGAGGCCGTCAAGGCGGCGCTGCTGGACTACTACAGGAAAAACGGCATGGACTACGACCCGGCGCAGTTTGCCGACTGCGCAAGCTGCGGCTGCTGCGAGGACAGGCACTGAGCCGCCGCTTCGGCCGCACAGCGCACGGGGACTGCCGCAGACGCGGCAGTCCCCGTGCGTGCTTTTTCGCCTTGCAGGGCGGCAAAAGCTGTGGTACAATCTTAGCCGGACGGCGGAAAATTTCCCCGTCCGAAAACACTTACAGGTTTGGAACAGCGCCCCATCGCCGGGCGGCTGTCTGGAAAAGAGGCAATTTTATGTACGACAAGCTGACAAAAAAGGACATTGAAATGATGCAGGCGGAGCTGGAGGATCGCCGGCTCAACATCCGCCCCAAGATCATGGAGGAGGTCAAGCGCACCCGGGAATACGGGGATCTGAGCGAAAATTACGAATACAAGGCCGCAAAGCAGGCGCAGCGCCAGAACGACAGCCGGGTACGCTATTTGCAGAACATGATCAAGACCGCCCAGATCATCGATGAGGACGCCGCGGGCGGCGGTGTGCAGCTTTACGACAAGGTGCGCGTCTATCTGCCCGAGGACGAGGAGGAGATGGAGGTGCAGGTGGTCTCCACGGTGCGCACCAATCCCGGCGCAGGGCTGATCAGTCTGGAATCCCCTCTGGGCAAGGTGCTGCTGGGGGCGAAGGTGGGACAGACCGTCACCGTCCACGTCAACGACAGCTACAGTTACGACGCGCAGATCCGGCAGATCACCCCGGCGCAGGACGACGGCTCCGCCCCCCTGCTGCCCTATTGATGTGCCGTGGCCGGTTTTCGGCTGCTGTATGCGGCAAGCCTGCAAAGAAGCCGCAGGCCAACCCGTCCCTGCAATTTCACCCGCCCTTTTTCGGCGGGTTCCCGTAAAACAGTGAAACCGACCCGTGAATGTTCACAGGTCGGTTTTTGCGTGCTGCACCGGAGCGCCGCAAAATTTTGCGGCGCACGATCCCTCCGGCCGGGAGGTATGGACGTGCGCCCTTTGTCCTAAAAAGAGCTTGCGGCATCCCGACAAATGGGAAGTTGTCTCTATCAGAGTCCGTAATGAATTACCCACTTGTTATTGCTTAATGCCTTTTCTAACAGCTTTTTCAGTTCGGATA
>JAQYBZ010000004.1 GCA_029003235.1 Bacillota bacterium | reverse complement strand
ATAAACCGGAAAGGCGCAAGTTCGTCCCTTGCGCCCCCGAACTTCTATTTCTTTGAATGGCAAGCCCCGGCCATGGGGCAATCCGCACATCCGCAGCCACAGGAGGCTTTCCCCTTTTTCCTGTTTTTTACCATACTGACGATAATCGCCGCCACAACAGCAAGCAGCACCGCACAGATCATGATGGTTGCAATGTTTTCCGAAATCCAGGCAAACATTCTTTCACCTCCTGCTCCTGTTCGCTTATTTTGCGACCCTCACCTTTTTGGTCAGCTTTGTCGCTTCGGAATAGCGCTTGATAAACAGCATATAAAGGATCACTGCAAGTACGGCAATTGCCCCAATCAAACCGATGGCATTCCGGTTCCCGGCAAAGGCGGAACCGAACTGGTAGATCATCAGAGAAACAGCGTAGGCAAACACGCACTGATAGCCGATGGCAAACCATGTCCACTTTGCAGAGTTCATTTCGCGCTTGATGGCGCCGATTGCGGCAAAGCAGGGCGCGCACAGCAGATTAAACACCAGGAACGAATAGGCGGCAAGCTGCGTCATGCCCTCAAAGTCCAGCACGCCGAACACGCCGACGACCTCTTCCTTTGCCACAAGTCCCATGATGGTGGCGACCGTCGCCTTGATGTTCCCAAAGCCGAGCGGAGCAAAGAGCCAGCACAGCCCGCTGCCGATCATGCCCAGCATGCTGTTTTCCAGCTTCATTTCGGTGCTGAAGGTAAACGCGCCGTCCACGGCACCGAAGCAGGAGCCTGCCCAAATGACGATGGAAGACAGGAGAATGATCGTCCCAGCTTTTTTGATAAACGACCATGCGCGTTCCCACATGGAGCGCAGGAGGTTTCCCACCGTCGGCCAGTGATAGGCGGGAAGCTCCATCACGAACGGTGCCGGGTCTCCGGCAAACATTCTGGTCTTCTTTAGCATAATGCCGGAGAGGATGATCGCCGCAATGCCGATGAAATAGGCGCTGGGCGCCACCCACCACGCGCCGTCAAACAAAGCGGAGGCGATCAGGGCAATGATCGGGAGCTTGGCTCCGCAGGGAATAAAGGTCGTGGTCATGATGGTCATACGGCGGTCACGTTCATTTTCAATGGTACGCGACGCCATGATTCCGGGCACGCCGCAGCCGGTGCCGATGAGCATGGGGATGAAGGACTTGCCGGAAAGGCCGAATTTTCGGAAGATGCGGTCTAGCACAAAGGCGATTCGCGCCATATAGCCGCAGGATTCCAGAAACGCCAGCAAGAGGAAAAGCACAAGCATCTGCGGCACAAAGCCCAGCACTGCGCCCACGCCGCCGATGATGCCGTCAACCAGCAGGCTGCTCAGCCACTCCGGGCTGTTGGCGGCGTCCAGCCCTTTTTGCGCAAGCACCGGGATACCGGGCACCCAAACGCCGTATTCGGACGGGTCGGGCACTCCCTCCGCTTCCTCGCCCAGCGCCGCGTCATAGATGGCGGAAATATCGTAGCCCTCCTCCGCCAGAGCGTCGGCATAGGAGCCGTAGGCTTCGTCAAAGGCGCCGAAATCCTCGTCGGCAATGGCGGACTGAATGTCCTCCGCGCCGACCACACCCGCTTCGGCTGCCGCATCCACGCGGGATACCATTTCGTCCGTCCAGACATTTTCGGCTGCGTATTCGGTCATTGCGCCGTCATAGTCGGACGAGCCGATGCCCAGCAAATGCCAGCCGTCTCCAAACACGCCGTCATTTGCCCAGTCCGTGGCAAAGGTCCCGACGGTAGAGACCGAAATATAATATACCAGAAACATTACAACAGCAAAAATTGGGAGCGCCAGCCAGCGGTTTGTAACGATCCTGTCGATCTTGTCGGAAACGGAGAGCTTCCCCGCCGATTTTTTCTGATAGCTGCCTTTGATGATCTGCCCGATGTAAATATAGCGCGCATTGGTAATAATGGACTCCGCGTCGTCGTCTATTTCCGCCTCAACGGCTTTGATGTCCGTTTCAATATGCTCCAGAACCGCCTTGTCCAGTTGGAGCTTCTCCAGCACCTTATCGTCGCGCTCGAAAATCTTGATGGCATACCAGCGCTGCTGCTCCTCCGGCATACCGTGCACCGCCGCTTCCTCGATGTGCGCCAGCGCATGCTCCACAGGGCCGGAGAAGGTGTGCATGGGAACAGTCTTTCCGTTCTTCGCCGCATGAATCGCAGCCTCCGCCGCCTCCATGATGCCCGTACCTTTCAGCGCGGAAATCTCAACCACCGCGCAGCCAAGCTCTCTGGAAAGCTCTGCCGTGTTGATCCTGTCGCCGTTCTTCCTTACCACATCCATCATGTTGACGGCAACGACGACAGGAATTCCAAGTTCTGTAAGCTGTGTGGTCAGATACAGGTTCCTTTCAAGGTTCGTTCCGTCCACAATGTTCAAAATCGCGTCGGGGCGCTCGGTAATCAGATAGTTTCTCGCCACCACTTCCTCCAGCGTGTAGGGCGAAAGAGAATAGATGCCGGGCAGGTCGGTAATGATGACCCCTTCGTGCTTTTTCAGCTTGCCTTCCTTTTTCTCCACTGTAACTCCCGGCCAGTTGCCGACGAACTGGTTGGAGCCGGTCAGTGCGTTAAACAGGGTCGTCTTGCCGCTGTTCGGGTTGCCCGCAAGGGCAATGCGCAGATCCATGTAATTTCCTCCCTTTCTTGATTAGCATATGCTAACTGATGCATCAAAAAATATGGGGATGCCCCCAGCGCTTTTTACTCCACTTCAATCATTTCCGCGTCGGCTTTCCGAATGGAAAGCTCGTATCCGCGCACCGTAACTTCTACCGGATCTCCCAGCGGCGCCACCTTGCGGATGTGTACCTCCACACCCCTGGTCAGCCCCATGTCCATGATCCGGCGCTTCACCGCGCCCTCGCCATGCAGCTTAACGACCCGCACCGTGTCGCCGACCTTTGCCGCCCTCAGCGTTTTCATGCCTTTTCTCCTCCTTAAAAATGTGTATTATCCAATGACCAAAAGCCTCATACCATGATCTTTTGCGCCATTTCCTTACTGATGGCAATGCGGGATTCCTTCACATTGACAATGACGTTTCCGCCAATGGTGTTGATGACCCTGACGACCCCGCCGACGACAAAGCCCAGATTTTCAAGGTGTGCCCTGACCTCCTGCCTGCCGCCGATTCTTTTGATCATGTTTTCTTCTCCAACCTCCGCAAGTGTAAGCGGCATCGTACGATCCCCTTTCCTTAAAATGGTTTATATATATAATGATGTATATTGCGCCGCGCAAACAACCTTGAACGCCAAAATCACCCTGAGCCGTGCGGCACACGAATAAGCCGCAGCACAGGCGTCTTATCAGACTTGAATTAGCGTTCGCTAACTGTTTCGCCCAGATAATGGTTAGCCGTCGCTAACCATTTGCATTATATCCGTATATCCTGATTTTGTCAACGGTTTTTTTGGCTCCGCCGCAGCTTCAGCAGATACGCCATGCAGTTCGCCTATGCTAACTTCTTTCTTTATGCAGATCGCACAAAGAAACGTTTTCATAAAAGCAGGGCAGCGTGGAGGGGCTCTGCCCCTGCGTGTCTGCCGCCGCTCCTTTCCGCGCTACTTTGATTAAAATGCACCGCAAAATCGCCCTCGCTTCTGCACCGCTTCCCTGGCCGGTTTTCCGTCCGGCGTTTTTTCCTGACGCGGATTGCGGCAAAACGCTGAAAATTCATCTCCCTGACGCAGGAACCCATTGTTCTGCCCGGGGGATGTCTGTCTTCCGGCGAAGCCGCCCATACGGAAAAAGTCCGACCGGGTTTTTCCTGCCCTTAAAAAGGATTACAAGCCATGGCTTCTCCGGGCGCGAAACGCAGGAGGCCGCTTACCAGTTCTTCTTCTCCCGGATACAATCCCGGCGGGTTTTCCGCTCCTCGACTATTTGGGCAAACCACTCCACCATGGCCGGATCCTGATGAGAGAAGAAGGAGCTTTCGTTGCGGTCAAGGGCGGCAATCACAGCCATGTCTTCCTCGGACAGGGAGAAATCAAACACATTGAAATTTTCCTCCATGCGCTGCAGATGCGTCGTCTTGGGAATCAGCATGACACCCCGCTGGATATTCCACCGCAGCATCACCTGCGCCGCTGTTTTTCCGTATTTCTCTCCAATCTGCAGAATAACAGGATGGTCAAAAGCTTCCTTGCGGTCTTCCCCAAAGGGCGCCAGGCCTCCAGTTGAATCCCGTACTTATCTGCCCAGGTTTTCAGGGTCTTCTGCTGGTTGAAAATATGGGTCTCTACCTGATTGACTATGGGCTTTATCCGCCGGAACACCGCAAAGTCCACCATACGGTCGGCATAGAAATTGGAGATACCGATGGCGCGGAGCTTTCCCTCTTCGCAGAGTTCCTCCAGCGCCCTCCACGCGCCGGAGGACGTACTGCGGTTTGTGGCCGCAGCGGAAGCTCTGACTCGCAGCGTATAAAAGCCGCATCCTGGGCGGCACAAGCGTATCCGGCAAAAATTTTCCTTTTTGCGGCGTGTTCTCCTTCGCCGCTTTTCTCCCTTCTGTCCGTATGCCCGGCAGACACGTTTTATATGTCCAGGCGCATAATCACTTATGAATCTGAAAAAGATAGGAAAAACCGCATTTTTATGTCTGCTACATATTTTTCTTCGGCTTTTCTTTGGAGAAAGTTGCAAAAAATGGCACGGTTTTTCTGGAATATGTCGCTTGAATCGGGCAAAAATATGACTGGCAAAGCCAAAAATGCAGAAAAGGAGATGTACAAGCATGAAGAGCAACAACGCAGTCGTTCCCGAAGCAAGAGAGGCTCTGGACAAGTTCAAGATGGAGGCGGCCTCTGAAGTGGGCGTCAACCTGAAGAACGGTTACAACGGCGATCTTACTTCCCGTGAAGCCGGTTCCGTGGGCGGCCAGATGGTCAAGAAGATGATCGAAGCCTACGAGCGCGGTCTGAAGTAAGCATATTCCTCAGCCAAAGGGAAACAGGGGTTGGGCTTTCGCCCTCCCCTGTTTCTTTCCGGCACGGCGTGTACATGGCGCTTCAACGGGTTCCGACAGCAAACACGGTTATTTTACAAATAATTATTTTTCCATTCACAATTTATTCAAATTGATGGAGTATCCTTGAGACAGAAATGATGGTTGTGAAAACTTCCATTCTTTCTCCTCTCTTTTGATTCGTTGCTTTTCCCCCTCTCTCTTCATTCTTTTTCATTTCTCAAAAGCGGAAAGCCACAGGTTTCTGTGGCTTTCCGCTTTTTATGCAATATTCCGTTCTTTCGGCGGGTAGGTTCTCCGCCATCCCGCAGGATATGCGGGAAAGTCAGCCATGCATTGTCTCATTCCTGCAAGCCTGCGGCTGCAGGTCAAATAACAGCAGCAATTCACAAAACCGCCGCTTTATGAGAATCCACTTTACGGTCATCTATGATCGTAAACCCGCGTGGCCGGCAGTGCGGTTTCCGGCAGCTTTGCAGGTCAGTTTTCTATTTATCCGCAAATATCAAACGTTTCATCGCCCCGAGATCGGGCGAAGGCGCCGGGCGCCTTTGCTGAAAAATCCCATGGTTCTGCCGCAGGCGATGCGGCGAAAGGCAGGCCATATAAGCGGTGAAGGTCGTTCCGGTCTTTCCGGCGTTTAGATCTGTGCTGTCTCCATATTCTTGAGCTGAAGCTGCAGTCTGTCTGCAATGAGGGCGATAAACTCCGAATTGGTGGGCTTTCCTTTGGTGTTGGACACGGTGTAACCGAAAAACTTTTGCAGGGTATCCAGGTCGCCCCGATCCCATGCCACCTCGATGGCGTGGCGGATGGCTCGCTCCACACGGGACGGTGTGGTGGAGAAGGTCTTTGCCACCTGGGGATAGAGCACCTTGGTGATGGCGTTGATGACGTCCATGTCGTTGACGGCAATCATAATGGCCTCACGCAAATACTGATAGCCCTTAATATGCGCCGGAACGCCGATTTCGTGGATGATAGACGTTACCATTGCCTCAATGTTGGCCTCCGGCGGTTTTTTGGCCGGTGCTTTCTTCTTGGCAGTCTCCCGGTTGCGGATCTCCGCAATGCGCTCGGCCACGGCGTTGTAGTCGCAGGGCTTGAGCATGAAATACTGGACGCCAAGATTGGCTGTGATCGCCGCCACATAGTCGGTGACAAAGCTGGACATGACGATGGTTGCCGGTTTCTTTTCCAGATTTCCCATCATCTTGAGAATAGAGATGCCGTCGATTTTTTGGAGCATCAGATCCATGACCATCACGTCGGGCTTCTGCTTGGTCAAAAGCTCTACCGCTGCGGAGCCGTCATGGGCGATGCCGGCAATTTCGTAAGTATCCCTCTGTTTGAGCGCGCTAGCGAGATGTTCACAGAATTCTTCACTGCTGTCTGCGATCAGGACTTTCAGTTGGGTATCCATACCTTTCCTCTCCTCGTTCTCAATTTTTATTGCTGTGTTTTCTCTCTCTCCGCCGCAACACCTATAATTTATCATAATTACCTAATTTTTTCAAGGGATATTTCGTACATTTTTTGCGATTATTATCCGCAAATTTCGACAATATTATATTTTGATATCTTCCCTTGTTCTACAAATTTCGTCATTCTGCCGATATATTTCTTTCACCTATTCGGCATTTGTCACCCTACACAGCCAATTTTCATGTGCAAACTACCTCTCAGTCTGTCAGCTCCGCCTTCCCTGCACAGACAAAAGCCCGCAGGCCGGGTCAGTTTTCCGGTCTGCGGGCCGTATGGTTCTTTTTTAGTTCTCGCAGTAGGCCTTTGCGGTTCTGGCAGCCAGGCGGGCGTTGTTGTAGACAAGCTGAATGTTGGCATCCAGGCTGTTGCCGCCGGTGAGATCCTTGACCTTCGCCAGCAGGAAGGGCGTGGTTTCCTTGCCGTGGATGCCCTGTTCCTTGGCTTCGCGGATGGCTTCGTCGATGGCGCCGTTGATCACAGCCGCGTCCATGGAATACTCCTCGGGGATGGGGTTGGTCACCAGCATGCCGCCGCGCAGCCCCAGTTCATGCTGGGTCTTGAACGCCTTGGCCAGCTCCTCCGGCGTGTCGATCTCATAATCCACGCTGAAGCCGGAATGACGGGTATAGAAGGCAGGCAGTTCCTTGGTACCGTAGCCGATGACGGGAACACCGTGGGTCTCGAGGTATTCCAGCGTCAGACCAAGGTCAAGGATGGACTTGGCGCCTGCGCAGACCACCATCACAGGGGTGGAGGCCAGCTCTTCCAGGTCGGCGGAGATGTCCATGGTGGTCTCCGCGCCGCGATGCACGCCGCCGATACCGCCGGTGGCAAAAACCTTGATGCCGGCCATATGGGCAATGATCATGGTGGTGGTAACGGTGGTCGCACCGTCCTCGCCCCGGGCGCACAGAACCGCCAGATCACGGCGGGAGGCCTTGGCAATGGCGGTTCCCTTCTTGCCGAAGTATTCGATCTCTTCCGCAGTCAGGCCGGCCTTGAGTCTGCCGCCGATGATGGCGATGGTGGCAGGCACTGCGCCGTTTTCACGGATAATGCGCTCCACCTCCAGCGCGGTCTGTACATTCTGCGGATAGGGCATACCGTGGGAAATGATGGTGGATTCCAGTGCCACAACGGGCTTGCCTGCGGCAATGGCCTCGGCAACTTCGGGCTTGACGTCAAGATACTTGTTGAGATTCATAACAATACCTCCAAAAATTATTCTTGATTTTCGTTCTTGTTTTCCATCCGCCGACGCATGGCGTCCGGAGAAAGAGCGGGGTTGATGGTTTCGCTGCCCTCTACGGCGAGGGACGCGGCGGCAGCAGCAGCTTTTGCCGCCTGAGAGAGGTCTGTCCCCTCCAGATACGCCCAGGCCAGCGCCGCCATAAATGCGTCGCCCGCGCCGGTGGCGTTGCGCATCTGAGCCGGGAAGCAGGGCTGCAGGAGCATCTGGTTATGGTCGGCGGCAAAGACGCCATCGGTGCCAAGGGAAATAAACACCCGGCGCAGTCCCGTGTCCAGCAGGGTCTGCGCTGCCAGACGGAGGCTGGCTTCGTCCGTGATCTTCACGCCGGACAGAAGCTCCGCCTCAATGCGGTTGGGTTTGAGGGTGTGCAGCCGTCCCAGAATGGGTTTGAGCTTGGCGGCCTTCGTGGTGGAGACAGGGTCGGCAAAAATGGGCTGGGTGCAGTGGTCGGCCAGATAGGCCAGCGACTGCGCCGGGAGGTTGGTGTCCGTTACCACCAACTGGGCGTCGTTGAGCAGCCGCAGGTTGGATGCAAGGTAAGCGGGCGTAATTTCCTCGCAGATCTCCATATCCGACAGCGCCAGCGCCATGTCTCCGTCACAGTCACTCAGAAACAGATAGGTGGGCGTGGTGCCGCCGGGGATCTGACGGGCATGGCTGATGTCAATGCCCAGTTCCGCGCAGGACGCCGCGATCTTCTGTCCGTACAGATCGTCGCCAAAGGCGGTCAGGAACCGCACGTCCACCCCAAGCAGACTCATGTTGTGGGCAATATTTCTGCCCACACCGCCAAGACTGATGGATACCTTGCCGGGGTTGGAATCCCGCGCCACCAACGGCGCAAAGGAGCGCCCGCCGATGTCCATATTGACGCCGCCCACCACAGCCGCGTAGGTGCCGGTGCGCAGTACATAGCCTTTGCCGGATATGTAGCCTTTTTTCATCAGGTTGGAAATATGCACCGCCACGGAAGAGCGGGTGATGCCTGCCAGCTCCGCCAGCCGGTCCTGGGAGATCATGGGGTCGGCTTCGATCCACTGAAGAATCTGCCGTTCTCTCTGGGTCAAGGGATCACCTCCACGTTTTTCTCTGGTTTTATTATACCACTACTTATACAGATGTCAATAGGATTTCTAAAATTTTAGTTAGAAAATAATCAAATGTTTATTTCTTCCCGTATGTGCCACATATGGTTGGAGTTTGCCGCCGGGGATAAATTGTCTCCGGCGGCGAACACTAAGCGTGTTCTGACAATTCGTTCTTCTGGTGCGGTTTTCCCGCTATTCAGATTTTCAGACCCATGGGATCATTTTACGCAGATTTGACACAAGGACACTTTTCCTTTTTACACAGGCGCAATAGGCTAAAGACAGTCCAAAAAAGAAAAAGGAGGTAAATTTCTATGAAAATATTCAGAAAAAGTATCGCTATAATGGCCGTCGCCGCCCTTCTGGCGGCTGTCCTGTGCGCCTGCGGCGGGCAGAGCGCCCAGAGCGTCTCCACGGACGGCTCTACATCCATGGAAAAAGTCATCGGCGCCCTGGGGGAAGCCTTTGAGGCGGAGAATTCCGGCGTCAGCTTCACCTACAACCCCACAGGCTCCGGTTCCGGCATCGCCGCCGTGGCCGAGGGACGCTGCGACATCGGCCTGTCCAGCCGCAGTCTGAAGGACGAGGAACTGGCGCAGGGCTTGCAGCAGACCGTGCTGGCCTATGACGGCATCGCGGTCATCGTCAATCCCGAAAATCCCGTCAGCGACCTGACCCTTGAGCAGATCGCGCAGATCTACACCGGCCAGATTACCAACTGGTCAGAGGTGGGCGGCAGCGACGGCCAGATTGTTCTCATCGGCAGAGAGGCCGGCAGCGGCACCCGGGACGGCTTTGAGTCCATCACCGGCACCGAAGACGCCTGCCAGTACCGGCAGGAGCTGACCTCCACCGGCGACGTGATCACCACCGTGGCGGGCAACCCCAACGCCATCGGCTACGCTTCTCTTGCCGCCGTCAAGGACACTGTGAAAGCCATCAGCGTGGGCGGCGTCGTCCCCAGCGAAAGCACGGTAAAGGACGGCAGCTACGCCATCCAGCGTCCCTTTGTGCTGGTGACCCGGCAGGACACGCCGCTTTCCCACACAGCACAGAAATTCTTTGACTTTGTCACCTCTGCCGATGCATCCCAGATCATTTCCGACGCCGGCGCAGTGGCGGCAAACTGAGCCCATGAAAAAGACCCGCATCTTTGTTGCAGAAAGGCGGAATCCATGAAACGCAAAAAGTTCTTTGAGCAGTTCATGCACAGTATCTTTCTGCTGCTGGGGCTGCTCACCGTGGGCTGCGTGCTGCTGATCTCCGTATATCTCATCATTTCCGGTATTCCGGCCATCCGACAGATCGGCCTGTTCAACTTCCTGTTTGGCAAGACCTGGGCCTCCACCGCTCAGGAACCCTCCTTCGGGATCCTCCCCTTCCTGCTCACCAGTATTTACGGCACGGCGGGCGCCATTGTACTGGGTGTGCCCATCGGCTTTCTCACCGCCGTATATCTGGCCAAATACGCCAAACCCGGCGTCAAGGCAGTGATGGAAGCCGCCGTCAGCCTGCTGGCGGGTATTCCCTCTGTGGTCTACGGTCTGGTGGGCATGCTGGTGCTGGTGCCGGGCATCCGGGTGCTCTTTCACCTGTCCGACGGCGCCAGCCTGCTGGCGGCCATTCTGGTGCTGGCAGTCATGATCCTGCCGTCCATCATCAAGGTTTCGGTCACAGCGCTGGAGGCCGTACCCAAAGAATACGAGGACGCCTCTCTTGCCTTGGGCGCCACGCCCACGGAGACCTACTTCAAGGTGTCCGTGCCCGCCGCCAAGAGCGGCATCGCCGCCGCAGTGGTGCTGGGCGTAGGCCGCGCCATCGGCGAGGCCATGGCGGTGATGATGGTCTCCGGCAACGTGCCCAATATGCCCTCGCTGTTCCAGAGCGTCCGCTTCCTCACCACGGCAGTAGCCAGCGAAATGTCCTATTCCTCCGGCCTGCAGCGGCAAGCCCTGTTTTCCATTGCTCTGGTGCTGTTTTTGTTCATCATGCTCATTAACGCCACCCTGAATTTCTTTTTGAAGCGGGATAAGGAGAAGCCATAATGCCAA
>JAQYBZ010000003.1 GCA_029003235.1 Bacillota bacterium | reverse complement strand
CCCCCCCGCTGCTGTATATTTTTGGTTACCAGATAGTTTGTGGCAGTGTGATATTTTCACGGCGGACGTTCTGCCAGCGAAAGACGTCGGCCAATTCCCGCGCCGTAAGGGGCGTGTTTTGATCGATCAGCCCGGCGGCATAGGCAAGGCCGCCGATGATGGTCTCAGGCTTGCAGTTCCGGCGCAGCGCACCCATGTCCAGATCCTGTTCCCGCTTGCTCAGGCGGCGGCCGTCGGGAGCGAGAAGCAAGGGTACATGGTAAAACCGGGGCGGTGTAAAGCCGAGACGACGGTATAGATAGAGCTGACGGGGTGTGGACGAGAGCAGATCGGCGCCCCGCACCACCTGCGTCACACCGCCCAGTGCGTCGTCCGTGACCACGGCAAGCTGATAGGCGAAGACCCCGTCCGAACGGCGCACGATAAAATCGCCGCAGTCTCCGGCCAAATTTTCCCGGTAAACGCCCTGCAGGCCGTCCGTAAAAGAGACGTTCTCCTCCGGCACCATGACCCGCCATGCCGGGCTGCGCTGTTGGGCGGCGCGCTGGCCGGGCGTCAGGTTCCGGCAGGTGCCGGGATAGACATAATTGCCGTCGGCGGCATGAGGCGCGGAGGCTGCGTGGAGGGCGGCGCGGGTACAGTAGCAGGGATAGACCAGCCCTTGGGATTGCAGCTTTTGAAACTGGGTTTCATAGACGGCGGTGCGGGTACTCTGGGGCGGCATTTCTTCGTCCCAGTCCAGTCCCAGCCAGCGCAGATCCTCCCGCAGCAGCGCGGCGTATTCTTCCCGGCAGCGCTCCGGATCCAGATCCTCCATGCGCAGCAAAACGGCGCCGCCCTGACTGCGCACGGAACACCATGCCAGCAGGGCGGCAAATACGTTGCCAAGATGCATCCTGCCGCTGGGGCTGGGGGCAAAGCGACCCACAGGGGGCGTGCTGCGCGCCTCAGGAGCCGTAGGGATGCAGATCATAGGCAGAGATCTCACTTTCATAGGGGTTGTATTTTGCGTTGATCAGCTCCGCCGCCGCCCAGACGTCTTCCACATAATATGCGCCGCCGTTGACGGTCTGCGGATTGCCGGGCAGAGTGTCGTTTTCCATGCCGCCGGTGCCGCACAGCCCTACGGAGGTCATAATCCAGCACAGATTCCGGGCGGACAGATCGGTGGTGGTGTTTTTCATCACTAATCCCAGCGCCAGAGGCGCTTTGTAGAGCTTCCATACCTTCGTCCACTGGGACATGGCGGCTTTCAGGAAGTCCCGCTGAACGTTGACCCGCTCCAGATCGGCCATGGCATAGCCGCTGCGGAAGCGCACCAGTCCCATGGCCTGTTCGCCGTTGAGCCGCTGCTTCCCGGCCTTGAGGTCGATATGCAGATCCTGAGTGGGGTCGTCGTACTCCATGTCCATGGGCACGTCGTAAGTGACGCCGCCCATGAGATCCACCAGATCCACAAAGCAGTCCAGATTGATGAGCATATAGCCGTCCGGTCGGTAGCCGATCAGGTCTGCCACATAGCCCATGAGCACATCCATGCCCGCTTCTCCGCTGCCGTTGGCGCCGTAAGCGCCGTTGATCTTGGGCACCGGGTTGTCCCGGTTGACCATGGTGTCCCGTGGGATGCTTAAAAGGCGGATGCTCTTGTTGGGGCGGTCAATGTAGAGGAGCATCAGGGTGTCGGTGCGGGTGCCCTCGGCGTCGGTGCCTGCCAGCAAAACGGTGGCGCAGCCCTCCTTGCGTGTGCCGATGGGGGCATCGGAGGCCGGGGCTTTGCCGAACACGAGCATAAAGACGCCGAAAAGCAGTACCAGCACCAGCAGGATGATCAGAAGCCGGAGAAGAAATTTCAGAAAGCGGTGCTTTTTCTTCGGCCGGGGGTTGTATGTATCCTGCCTGCGCCGGTAGGACGCCGGTTCCGGCTCCCCGTAGTCATTCTCCGGCTCATATTCCGCCTCGTAAGAGGGGGGATAGGCGGAGGCGGGAGCCTGCCGGCCGCTCTGACGGGGCTGTGGCGCAGGTGGACGGTAGGACGGCGCATAGCCCGGCGTCTGCTGACCGGCGCTCTGATGCAGACGGCGCAGATAGTCGATGCTAAACTGCTCCGTGTCGTCCCCGTAAGCGGGCTGCTCTGCCTGCCAGCCGCCGGAGGGCGGCTGGGGTTCCTGCCCGTATTCGTCGTCAAAATTAAAATTATAATCGTCCCAGTTGATGCCGTCATCGTTGCCCGGGGCATACTGGGCGCTGCCGCCGGCCGGACGGGAAGCCGCATCCCGGCGGTCGAAGATGCCGTCAAGATCGCGCATAAAATCGTCGTCCGGGTTATCGTAGTTGTTTGCCATATTCCGCTCCTTTCTGGGGCGTCAGAGTTTTTTACCGGGCATGCAGAGTAAGCAGAAAGCGCCGGAAAGCGGCTCGCCCCTGGGGCGTGCGCTTAAAGACGCCTGCCTGCTCCAGAACTTGGGCAAAGACCGTGCCCACCTCCTGGCGGAGGATGTCATCCACATTTTCCGCCCGGAGGGTGTATTTTTCCTTCAGGGCATAGGCCCAGTCGGCGTGCTTTGCCGTCAGAGGATCGGCGTACAGATCGCCGTCGGTGAGCAGAAGCTGGGACAGGCGGTGCAGCTCGTCCTTCAGACGCGGCGGCAGCACGGCCAGACCCATGACTTCAATCAGGCCGATGTTCTCCTTTTTTATATGGTGCAGCTCGGCGTGGGGGTGGAAGACACCCAGCGGGTATTCTTCCGTGGTGATGTTGTTGCGCAGCACCAGATCCAGCTCGTAATCCGCGCCCTGTCTGCGGGCAATGGGGGTAATGGTGTTGTGGTCGATGCCCTCCGTGGAGGCAAATACCAACGCCGACTCGTCCGTATAGCCCCGCCATGCCGTCAGAATCCGGTCGGCCAGAGCAGCCAGACGCGCCGGATCTGCGCCCCGCAGGCGGATGACGCTCATGGGCCAGCGCACGATGCCGGCCTGAATGTCGTCAAAGTCCTCGAAGTGCAGAGGTGTTTCCACCGGAGCCTTTTCCATGGCAAAGACGTAGCGCCCGCCCTGAAAATGGGCGTGGGTCAGGATGCTGCCGCCCACAATGGGCAGATCGGCGTTGCTGCCGAGAAAATAGTGGGGGAACTGGGTCACAAAGTCCAGCAGCGCCGTAAAGGCCGCGTGATGGATGGCCATGGGCGTGTGGACGGTGCTGAAAACGATGCAGTGCTCATTATAATAAACGTAGGGAGAATATTGCAGGCAGTAGGACTGGCCGGCAAGGGTCAGGGGAATGGGACGCAGATTCTGCCGCGCCGGGTGGTTCATGCGGCCTGCGTAGCCCTCGTTTTCCCGGCAGAGCAGGCAGAGGGGATAGCCGGTTTTGGGTGCGGCGCGCAGGGCAGCCAGTGAGGTGGGCGGCAGCTCCGGCTTGGACAGGTTGATGGTCAGATCCAGCTTGCCGTAGGGCGTGTCTGCCTGCCACTGGCGGTTTTTCATGATCCGATCCCAGCGGATATAGTTGGTGTCCCGGCTGAGCCGGTAATAGTAGTCGGTGGCGGCCTGAGGACTTTGGGCATAGGCCTGACGGAAAGCACGCTGCACCTCGTGAGGCGCAGGGGTCAGCACGCCCATGAGTTTGGTGTCAAACAGATCTCGGGAGGTCACGTCGTCTTCGATCACACCGGCCTGACAGGCATAGTCCAAAAGCCCTTTCAAAATGGCGTACAGATCTGTTTCCACCGCTTCGCTGCTGGGAGTGTAGGTGTCCAGCTTCAGCAGCTCCAGCAGGCGGTTGACCATATAATAGCGATCCTCCGGGAAAATCAGCCCCTTGTCCAGACCGTACTGCACAAGACTGTCCAAATAGTGTTCGAGCATAAGGATCTTCCTTTCCCTGCGCCGGAAAAGCGGCGGTATTTACGGCAAGACTGCCGGGGATGGGGCGTATAGCGAGGAATCGAAACAATTCCAGGGAAAGACCCTGGGCGGCGGACAGAAAATGTCCAGCGGCAGGCCGGTGGCCGGGTGGCGCAGCGCCAGACGGCATGACCAGAGCGCCGTCTGACAGCGGCTGTCTTTACTGCCGTAGCGCACGTCGCCCAAAAGGGGAAGCTGCCGCGCGGAAAACTGTGCCCGGATCTGGTGGGTGCGGCCGGTGAGCAGGCGCACACGCACAAGAGACAACGTCTGCCCGCCGTCCTGTGCCGTGGCCAACAGGCGATAGGCCAGCTTTGCCTCCCGGACGCCCTTGCGCATACGGTTGACCACATAGGTCTTGTTGTGTGCGGCGTCCCGGAAGAGCAGGTCTGAGACAACGGCAGCGGGCAGCTCCGGCCTGCCCCGCAAAACGGCGAAATACTCTTTTTCCACCTGACGCTCCGCCACGGCGGCAATGAGCTTGCCGGTCAGCTCCCGCTTGCGGGACAAGAGCATGACGCCGCCTACAATGCGGTCAAGACGGTGTACCGTGCCGATGTAGGAGGGCTGTCTGGCCTGTGCGTAATAAGACGAAAGGGCGTCCGGCAGGTTCCGGCCGCTGCCGCTCTCGGACAGAAAGCCCACGGGCTTCACGCAGACGACAACGGCGCCGTCGTCATAGAGCAGTTGGGGGGTAAAGGACTCGTCTGGCACCGATTTCGCCTCCGTCGCTTCGCGCAAATTTGTGTGCTATCTTTCATAGTATACCAAAATCAGCGGAAAATGCAAGACCTCCTGGCCAACTGCCCCCGATGGGGGAGGAACAGTTGCGAATAAGAAAGAAATTTGCTATACTGACAGAAAACGTTCTCCCGGTTTTGTAAGTCACCCATTTGCAATCTGCGGGGATGCCGTTGGAATCGGGAGTTGCTCTGCCTGCCAAAATCTCGGGCGGAGAAGAAGGAGGAAACCATGGCCGAAGTATCCGTGGCCGCCTGTGCGGATTACAACCCGGAAAACTGCCGGCGGGCGCTGGAGCAGGCGCTGGAGCCGGTGGGCGGACTGAGCTGGGTCAAACCCGGTATGTGCATCGCCGTGAAAGCTAATCTGGTGTCGTATCTCAAGCCGGAAGCCGCTGCCACGACCCATCCGGCACTGCTGTGCCAGCTCACGCAAATGCTGCGCCAGCGAGGGGCGCGGGTGATCGTGGGCGACAGTCCCGGCGGCCTTTACACCAACGCCTACGTCGGCCGTATTTACGCGGCCACGGGGATGCACGAGGTGGAAAAGGCCGGGGCGGAGCTGAACCGGGACTTTACCCAGAAGCAGGCGCAGTTTCCACAGGCCATGGTGGCAAAGGAGTTCCAGTATACGGCATGGCTGGATCAGGCGGATGCAGTGATCAACTTCTGCAAGCTCAAATCCCACGGTATGATGGGCATGTCTGCCGCCGCAAAGAACCTGTTCGGCACCATCCCCGGCACCATGAAGCCGGAATACCATTTTCGCTTCCCCAATCCCCAGGACTTTGCCCGGATGATTGTGGATCTGGACGAGTACTGGAAGCCGGCGCTGTCCATTGCAGACGCCGTGGTGGGCATGGAGGGAAACGGTCCCACCATGGGGACACCCCGGCATATCGGTGCGGTGCTGGCCTCCACAAGTCCCCACAAGCTGGATCTGGCCTGTGCCAGACTCATAGGCTTGCAGCGGCAGGATGTGCCGACGCTGCAGGCGGCCTTTGAACGGGGGCTGATCCCCGAAAGCGTACAGCAGTTGGACGTGGCCGGGGATCTGGAGGCGCTGGTGGTCAGGGATTTTCAGAACATTGAGACTAAAAACAGTCTGTTGTTCAAAAACCAGTTCAAAGGGACGGCAGGGGAGGCCTTCGGGCGGCTGGCCAAGGCCTGTCTGGGCGCCCGTCCCAAGGTAGACAAGGCCGACTGTGTGGGCTGCGGCAAGTGCGCCGGGATCTGTCCGGCCAAGGCCATCACCATGCGAAAAAATCTGCCGGCCATTGACCGCAGCGCGTGCATCCGCTGCTTCTGCTGTCAGGAATTCTGCCCCAAGGGCGCCATGCGCGCCGCCAGACCTGCCATTGCCAGAGTGCTCAACCGCTGAGCGGGTCGGAAGTTGACAGATACCAAAAAACAGTGGTATAATACTTAAACCAAAGTGAGAGGAAGAGATACTATGGGCATTTCTGCATCGGCGCCGTGGCTGAATTTCTATGGCAATATGCCAAAAACCTTAAACTACCCGGAAAAGACAATCTACCAGATTGTCCACAGCACCGCACTGCAATATCCTGACAATATCGCCTATGAGTTTATGGGCAAGGAGACCACCTACGCGGAGTTCATGCGGCGTGTTGACCGCACGGCAAAAGCGCTGCTGGAGCTGGGCATCAAGCAGGGCGACAGAGTTACCATCTGTATGCCCAATGCGCCGCAGGCACTGGACACCTTCTACGCCATCAACCGCATCGGCGCCGTGTCCAATATGATCCACCCCCTGTCCGCACCGGGAGAAATTGCATTTTATCTGAATTTTTCCCACAGCAAGGCCGTGCTGACGCTGGATCAGTTCTACGGAAAGATCGACCAGATCCGGGATCAACTGGAGGAACCCTGCAAGGTCATTATCGCCCGGGTGAAGGACGAACTGCCCTCTGTGCTGGCGCTGGCCTATCCCATGACCAAGGCGGCGCGGAAGATTCCCAAGCTGCCCAAAAAGGGCGACTATATTATGTGGAATGACTTTATCGCCCGGGGAAAGCGCCGCAGGGAGCCCCTGCCTGCCGACGACGCCGTGCCCTATACCGAGGGCGCGTCCATCCTCTATTCCGGCGGCACTACGGGTACCACCAAGGGCATTTTGCTATCCAGCCTGAATTTCAACGCCACGGCGCTGCAGACCATCGCGGCCAGCGGCTGCGAGAGTATCGCCGGGCTGAAGATGCTGTCGGTCATGCCGGTGTTCCATGGCTTCGGTCTGGGCATCGGAATCCACACGGCGCTGGTGGGCGGCGCCAGATGTATTCTGGTGCCCCAGTTCAACGTCAAGACCTATGCCAAGCTGCTGATCAACAAGAAGCCCAACTTCATCCCCGGCGTGCCCACCCTGTTCGAGGCGTTGCTGCGCTCGGATATGCTGGAGGATGCCGACCTGAGCTTCCTTGTGGGCGTGTTCTCCGGCGGTGACTCCCTGTCTGTGGAGCTGAAAAAGAAAGTGGACGCTTTCTTAAAGGATCACAAGGCCACGGTGCAGATCCGCGAGGGCTACGGCACCACCGAGTGTGTCACCGCAAGCTGCCTGACGCCCAAGGATTACGCCCGTTCCGGCTCCATCGGTGTTCCCTTCCCCGACACCTGTTATAAGATCGTGGCCGTGGGAACAGAGGAGGAAGTACCGGCCAATCACGAGGGCGAGATCTGCATCTCCGGTCCGTCGGTCATGCTGTGCTATGTGGACAATCCCGAGGAGACGGCGCAGACCCTGCGGCGTCATGCCGATGGCCGCGTCTGGCTCCATACGGGTGATCTGGGCACCATGGACGAAGACGGCTTCGTCTACTTCCGCCAGCGCATCAAGCGCATGATCATCACCTCCGGCTACAACGTCTATCCCAGCCAGTTGGAGAACATCATCGACGGCCATGAAAAGGTGCTGCTGTCCTGTGTGGTGGGCGTCAAGGATTCCTACAAAATGCAGAAGATCAAGGCCTATGTGGTGCTGCGACCCGGCGTGGAACCCACGGACGAAGTGCGTCAGGAGCTGATGGACTACTGCCGTCAGCGCATTGCCAAGTACGCCATGCCCTATGAGATCGAGTTCCGGGAGGATCTGCCCAAGACACTGGTGGGTAAGGTGGCATACCGCGTGCTGGAGGAAGAGGCCAACGCCCAAGCGGACGCATGAGCGGGGACAAGAAGCAGCGGATCTGGGAGCTGGACGCCCTGAGGGGCTTTCTGATGCTCTTTGTCATCCTGTCCCATCTGCGCTATTACATTGACGCGATGATCACGCCCCTGCAGGTCCCCCGGGCAGTGGAGTTTGTGTTCCATAACGGCGGCGTGCTGTTTATCCTCCTGTCCGGCCTGTGCGCCACTTTGGGCAGCCGCAGCTTCCGGCGCGGCGTGGTGGTGTTTGCCTGCGGCCTCGGTCTGCAGCTTGCCTCCCATGTCTTGGCAGCGCTGGGTCTTATGGAGGACGCCATGGTGATCCGCTTTGGCATCCTCCACCTGCTGGGCGTGTGCATGATCCTCTATCCGGTGCTGAAAAAGCTTCCTGACACGGCGCTTTTCGCCCTGGGCATGGGGATCATCGCCCTGGGCTATTGGATGAACACCCTGCGGGTGCAGGTGGATTTTCTGTACGCCCTGGGTCTGTGCAGTCCAACGTTTTCCTCCGGAGACTATTTCCCCATCCTGCCCCATCTGGGCTGGTTCTGCATCGGCATCACCATGGGCAGACGGCTGTACGGCCGGAAAAAGACCCTGCTGCCCAAGGTCAATGAAGACTTTTTTCTGCTCCGGTTTTTCCGCTTCTGCGGCAGACATTCCCTGCTTATCTATCTGGCGCATCCGCCTGTTATATTTGTGGTGTGCTTCTGCATCACAAAGCTTCTGTGACCCGGCAGGGCAGGAGCACCCCATTCACTGAAGAGAGAAATGAAAGGTTTGTAAGAGATGGCAAAACAAAAGATCAAGCGCGGCGACCGCCGGGACGGCGTGTGGCTGCGCAGCGAACCGGCCATGAACCAGTTCGTGGCCTACCTGTATCCCAACCGCGCCGATAACGAGGCCTATATCAGCGAGGAGATCGACCTGCGCCCCATCGAGGCCTATCTGGCCAAAAAGAATGAGGGCAGAACCGAGGACAAATACACCTATTTTCACGTCATCTGTGCGGCGCTGGCCAAGACCTTTGTGCTGCGTCCCAAGATGAACCGCTTTATCTCCGGCAACCGTATGTATGCGCGCAACCACGTCTCCATTGCCTTTGTGGTGAAAAAGCGCTTTTCCGACCGCTCCGAGGAGGGGCTGGCGTTCCGCAAATTCGATGAGAATTCCAACATCGACCAGCTCCACGACAGTCTTTGTGAGGAAATCCATGAACAGCGCAAGGAAGGCAATGTGGACAACTCCACCTATTTTATGGAAAAGCTGCTCAAATGCCCCCGGTGGGTGCTGCGGCTGATTATGAAAGCCCTGTTCCACTGGGACAGAAACGGCACCGTGCCCTATGATCTGGTGCGAACCGACCCCAATTATGCCTCCATCTTTTTGGCCAATCTGGGCTCCATCGATCTCAACTGTGGCTATCACCATTTGAACAACTGGGGCACCAATTCCTGCTTTGTAGTCATCGGCAAGCGCCATTTGGCTCCGGAGTGGCACGAAGACGGTTCCTGCACCGTTCGCCCGGTGCTGAATCTGGGCGTGACGTTGGACGAGCGCATTGCTGACGGCTACTACTATTCCAAGAGCATGAAGCTGGTCAAACATTTGCTCCAGAATCCGGAGCTGCTGGAGCTTCCGGCCTCCACCCCTGTGGACTATCTGCCCGAAAACGACAAGCGCTTCGCGCTGGACAGGACATAGCCATGGAAGAGATCAGACTGGGAAAATACCGCCATTTTAAGGGCGGAGAGTATGAGGTCATCGGTCTGGCCAGACATTCGGAGACGCTGGAGCCCATGGTGGTCTACCGCGCCCTGTACGGTGAGCGCGGACTGTGGGTGCGCCCGGCGCAGATGTGGAACGAGACGGTGGAGCGCGATGGAAAAACCTACCGGCGCTTTACCTACATCGGCGAGGAAACGCTATAGCGCCCCTTTGCAACCAATTGCAACTGTCGGTTGCGGAATTGCAAGCCGCCGTCGCTTGTCCTGCCACGGAATTTTTTCCTATCATGAGGGAAGAAACAAGGAAAGCGGGGACATGAAATGCAGCTTAATGAGAAGATCTTTCAGTGCCGCAAACGCTGCGGCCTTTCCCAGCAGGAGCTGGCAGACCGTTTGGGCGTGTCGCGTCAGGCGGTGAGCAAATGGGAGCTGGGCACGGCGCTGCCGGAGCTGGACAAGCTGAAACTGCTGGCAGGAGTTTTCGGCGTGAGCGCCGACTGGCTGTTGGATGAGACGCAGGATGCGCCCCCGGCGGCGGAGGCAGAGGCACAGCCCGACCCGGCGCGCCACGCCTGGGTGGATGACGTACCCGGCGCCGTTGGCAGGCTCCTGCGGCGCTACGGCTGGCTTGCCGGCGTCTACATTGCCGTCGCAGGCGCGGCCATGGCAGGCATGGGGGCGCTGGCCAGATACCTGACCGGGCGCATGTTTTTCGGCTTTGGGGAATACTTTTCCATGCCGTCGGATATGGCGGAAATGGCCAAAAATAACCCGGTGAGCGTCATGGGCACAGTGTTTTTTGTGCTGGGCGCGGCGCTGTTCCTTGCCGGCGTGGTGTTAGCCGTTGTGCTGCGGCGCAGACGCAAATGAGCCTGAGTCAATGGAATCAAAAAAGGGTGAGGCAGGTGTGTGCCTGTCTAACCTTTTTTGATGTTTTGATAATTTGTACCATTAAATCGCGGAATCTCCCTTGAAAACAGAGAAAACAGCAGAATAATCAATAATAGGGTATTGCAATCATTTTTCGGCCGCCCAACGGCAGCACTGTTTCGCGGGCAGACCTGCGGGAAAGAAGGCTGCCCTGTCTGCCGGAAATGTCACGAAAACAGCACCGAACATACGGGAAAGGGGCACCCTTAAAAAAACCAAACGACGGATATTGCGCATTGCCGCCGCGCTCTTTTTGACACTCTGCCTTGTGGTCGGCAGCATACCGATTCCCTTTGCCGCAGCAGCAGAAGAGCCTGCGGATATGCAGAGTACGGAACCGGAGAAAAAAACGGCAGCCGTGATCGGCGGCGGTATAATCACGCCCTATTTTCCTGCGGGATGGGGGCAGTGGGATGCCTACAGCGCCTGTGGTTTGGAAGGGCTATGCCGTCAATGAGCTGGTCAACAGCGCCATGTACGGGGTTGATGCCGGCGCAGGTACGGTCAACAACATTGTCTCGGTGCTGAAGGCGTATTTTGCAATGAAGCGGGACGGCATGACGATGCCGATTATCAGTTACAGCCTTGGTGCGTCACACAGCATGTCGGTCTACCTTGAGGCGGTGCGGCGAAATGCGGCAGGCGCGGACATCGGGGCGGTGAACCAGCGCACCGAGGAGGCATACAGCTTCTTCCTCGGTATGCAGCCGGAGGAGCCGGATGTTGTGATGTATGAATTCTGCTGTCCTGTCAATGTGTATGTTTATAACAAAAATGATGAGCTTGTTGGTTCTTTTGCCGGCAACGACATTACCTGCAGCGACGACAATCTGATCCTTTACCATGCGGGGCAGGCGCGCGTTGTTTTGGTGCCGAGAAGT
>JAQYBZ010000002.1 GCA_029003235.1 Bacillota bacterium | reverse complement strand
CAGGGCTGGCTGCCTGAGTATGACAAAGGGCTCTTTTCTTTTGGCGATACCCATATGCTCATTACCTCCGGGTTTGCCGGCCACGATGGCATCCCGCGGATTTTTAACCGGCCGGAGATTGTCTGCGTTACCCTCTGCCCGGAGTAAGCCAATAACGAACAGACCATTGGAGAAACGACTGTGAAAAAGAGAATTGCCATTTTTTTGTTGATCACCGTACTGCTTTGCAGCCTGCTGGGCTGTGGCAAGGCGGAAGCGCCTGTGCAGGTTGAGCCCCAACAGGTATCCCGGCAGGAGATGGAGGCTGCAGTGGCCGCCTGCCTGTCTGCCGTTGGAGGCCCCTCGGCAGTACAGCTCTGCGGCGGCAGCAGGATTGAATACACCCAGGGCACAGACACGGCGGACAAATGGGTGATCTCCGGTGCCGAGCTGACCGCGCAGACGCTTCTTACCTCCCTGAAGGAGCAGCTTTCCCCCTACGGCTTTTTTGAGCAGGTGGACAGTTCCAGCCACAGGCTGGTGGTTCGTGCTGGTGTGGACAGCATTGGCCTGATTATATGGAACAGCGCAGGGGAAGACGGTGCGGTCAAGCTGTCTCTGACGCATACGACAGACTGCTACAGCACGGATTATCTCTCCGCGCAAGAGGTGCAGATGCCCACCCTGATCGCGGGCACAAGCGCACTGGAGAAATTGCCGGAGAATTTTGAGATCCAGTGGAACAGCGGCAGTACTCTCAGGCGCAAGGACGGAAGTTGGTTGTTCAGTACGGTTTATTCTCTCGAGGGCAGGAAGTGGCTGCGGTGCAGTGCCGCGCTGCTTCAGTCTGACGGGTCTTACCGCTATGTCCAGTGGAAGAAATCCGAGGCCGTAGGGCAGCCCTCAACGCGCTTTACCACGACCCACAATACGCTGGAGGACTGTCTGGCGGAAGCGTTTGATACAGACGGCAGCAACGAATACTGCTCTCTATCCACATGGCTGCAAATGTGTACGGATTTTGAAGCGGGCACTACGGACACATATTGGATGGACGCCATCACCGGCGATTTCGTCAAGGCAGGGGAGACGACCATTGCAGGCGTCCGGTGTCAGGTCGTGGTCTGCGACAACGACTGGCAGTACAGCGAGTATGCCTTTGACCCGCAGACGGGCGTTCTGTTCCGCCATGTGACCAAGAATTACAATGGCGACAAGCAGACGACTTTTTTGGTCAATAAATACATTATAGATCCCTGAGGACTGGCGCAGGGTTCCCACGAATCAAATCTTCCCCGGCGTGGAGATATTCCGCGCCGGGAAATTTTTGAGAAAAGTGTGAAATAATTGTAAACAGGCTTGCATTTTCCAAATGGCCTGCTATAATGGGCTTAGCACTCAGGAATGGCGAGTGCTAATTTCAAGCGAAAGAGTGAATGACAATGGCAAAAAAACAGTTTAAGGCGGAATCCAAGCGCCTGCTTGATCTGATGATCAATTCCATTTACACCCATCAGGAGATTTTCCTGCGTGAAATCATTTCCAACGCCAGCGACGCCATCGATAAGCTGGCCTACCAGGCGCTCACCGATGAAAAGGTGGGACTCAGCCGGGAGGACTTTGCCATCGACCTTCGTGCCGACAAAAAGCTGGGCATCCTGACGGTTTCCGATAACGGCATCGGCATGGACAAAGAGGAGATGGAGTCCAATCTTGGCACCATCGCCAGAAGCGGTTCTCTGCAATTTAAGCAGGGGCTGGAAAAGACCGACGATGTGGACATTATCGGCCAGTTCGGCGTTGGCTTCTATTCCGCCTTTATGGTGGCGGACACCGTGACGGTGATCTCCAAAAAATACGGCTCTGACGAGGCGTGGCAGTGGCAATCCTCCGGCGCTGACGGCTATACCATCACGCCTTGCGAAAAGACCACGGTTGGCACCGATGTGATTATGAAGCTTAAGGCAGATACGGACGACGAGCAGTATTCCCGCTTTCTGGAGCAGTACCAGCTTCAGGCGCTGGTCAAGAAGTATTCCGACTATATCCGTTATCCCATCCGCATGGAGATGGAAAAGTCCCGGGTCAAAGCGGGCACCGAGGACAAGGAAACCCCGGAGTACGAGACCTACACGGAGCTGACCACGCTCAACTCCATGGTGCCCCTGTGGCAGCGCAATAAAAAGGATGTGAAGCCCGAGGAATACGACGCTTTCTATAAGGACAAGTTCTACGACTACGAAGCGCCCCTGTCCAGCCTCCATTTCAGTGTGGAGGGCGCGGTAGACTATAAGGCGCTGCTGTACATCCCCGCGAAAGCGCCCTACGACTATTATACCAAGGATTATAAAAAGGGGCTGCAGCTCTATTCCTCCGGTGTGCTGATTATGGACAAGTGCGAGGATCTGGTTCCGGAGCATTTCCGCTTTGTCCGCGGTGTTGTGGATACCCAGGATCTGAGTCTGAATATCAGCCGTGAAATGCTCCAGCACAACCGTCAGTTGACCCTGATTGAAAGCAATCTGGAAAAGAAGATCAAGACCGAACTGATGCGGATGCAGAAAGATGAACGGGAGAAGTACGAGAAGTTCTTCGAGGCTTTTGGCCGGCAGTTGAAATACGGTGTGGTCTCCGATTACGGCGCCCACAAGGAGCTGCTGCAGGATCTGCTCATGTTCTGGTCCTCTGCGCAGGGCAAGCTCATCACCCTGAAGGAATATGTGGAAGCCATGCCGGAAGGGCAGAAGCACATCTACTATGCCACCGGCGAGAACCGGGACAGACTGTCTCAACTGCCTCAGACGGAGCGCCTGAAACAGAAGGGCTACGACATTTTGTACATGACGGAGGATGTGGACGAGTTTATTCCCAGGACCCTCAACACCTATCTGGAAAAGGAATTCCGCAACATTTCCACCGATGACCTGGATCTGGCCACGGAGGAAGAGAAGAAGGCAGAGGAGGAGACCACCAAGCAGTGGCAGCCGACGCTGGACTTTGTCAAGCAGACCCTTGGCGATCAGGTGAAATCCGTGGTGATCTCCACCGAGCTTGGTTCACATCCCGTATGTCTGGTGCCAGAGGGCGGCATGAGCTTTGAAATGGTCAAGTATTTCCGAAAAATGAACCCGGATACGCCCATACCCGATGAAAAGACCATGCAGCTCAATCCCGAGCATCCGGCGGTACAGGCGCTGCGCGACCACATGGACGGGGACAAGGCCAAAGCGGAGACCTATGCCAAGGTGCTGTATGCCCAGGGGCTGATTCTGGCAGATCTGCCGATTGAGAATGCTTCGGATTATACCGATCTGGTCTGCGGACTGATGCAGTAAAAAGTGTGCGGACGGGGCGGCGGAGGCACCGCGCCCATGTCTGTTGAGGAAAGAAAAGGCGCTCAGACAGGATCTGGCGCCTTTTCGCTATATTTCTAGTATTTTTCTGAAATTTACAAATAATTCACATAAATGGTACGGTTCTGGTACACTTCGTGCGATATAGTTAATATAAAGCTAAGATATGAAGCCGGAAAATGAAAGGAGACATTTCACTATGATGACCACTAGACTGAAGGAGTACCGCAAAAAGTGCAATTTGAAACAGGCGGAGCTTGCAGAGATTGTCGGCGTACGCAGAGAAACCATCGGCAATCTGGAGCGGGGCAAGTATAATCCCTCCCTTCGGCTGGCCTATGATATTTCCAAGGTTCTCGGCACTACCGTAGAGGAACTGTTTGTTTTTGAAAGTTAATGAATTTTGCGAATTTCTGCGGTTTTGAACTGCGGTTATTTTGTGATCTGCAAACAGAGCTTTGTGGAATATAGATGGATAACGCAGGTTTTCCATCAGGAGAATACAGATAGAACCGCCGCAGGGAACGGACGCACCGTTTCCCTGCGGCGGTTTTCTGTATTATGGTGCATCCCATCGGTTGCAGGATGGGACGCGTCGGGTCAGTCGGATCAGTCGCCGTAGACCGGCGCACCCTCCTCCACCTGGGAAAGATACCAGTCGTCGTAGTACAGCGGCATCATGTCATCATAGAGCATATCAGAGGTATCCGCTCCACGAACATCCTCCCATAAATAGCCCCACGGGCGCAGGAAGATGTAGTAGTCGTACCATTCGCCGTCCTCGTCATAGACCGTGCCGTTGATGCTTATCATATGGTCAAAGGAGCTGACCATGCTGGCGCCCGGATCCACGATCCAGTCGGCGTAATCCAGCGCACTGTCAAAGATGTACCCGTTTTGGGACATCATGCAGCCGTTTTCCGTGGTGCCTGCGCCGAAAGACACATCGGCCCAGCCAAAGGATTCTCCCTCGATGGTGGAAAGCTCCAGATAGCCGTTGCCGTCATCATAGACATCCAGATCCATGATGCAGTCCAAGCAACTGTCAACATCTTCCGCATAGTAGTCCGAGCCGTTGCTCACAACCAGCCAGCCGTACCACTTGCCGCTCCACCAGTCGTCTTCCACCAGATTGGCATTTCCTGTTGTATCGGGTTCGCTGGGCTCTGTGGATGCAGCCACACCGATATCGGGCGCGCTTCCTTCGCCGCGGGTAAAGACATAGTCCGCACCTTCGACGTCCATATGGAGCAGATCGTCTGTCAGGCTATAGGAGCATTTCTCTCCCGTCTCACAGGTAATCTGACCGTTGGCCCAGGTGAAGTTGACAGGATCATCGAAGACGAGGACGCCCGTGCCGTCGGCTTTCAGGTCTGCGTAAAACTCAATCCCCAGATCCTTGATCAGCGCCACATCTTCTTCCGACATACTTTCGTCTGCGCTGTCACTGTCGACACGCAGCAGCGTCCAGTAGCCAATTTCCTGCGGCTCACTTGTCGACGTTCCGCTGGCGGTGGTACTGGTGCCTTCCTTTTCAAAGGTGTATACCATGCCAAAGAAGTCGATGGTCAAAACCCCGTCTTTCAGCGTGCCCTCATAGGTCAGGCCGCTTTCATCCAGTGTAAAGGTCTCTCCGTCCAGCTTCCAATTGGCGCTGTATTCTTCCTCCAGCAGGTACACGGTGGCCTTGCCGTGGGCTTTCAGCTCCACCCATTCGCCGTC
>JAQYBZ010000001.1 GCA_029003235.1 Bacillota bacterium | reverse complement strand
GACCAGACGGCAGACCTTGACGCTCCCCTCCGCCTCGTGTTCAAAACGCAGACGGATAACATAGGTGCCGTGCTCCGGGCACTCGGCCTTGGCCAGATAACGCCGCCCCGACTGGGGATACCACTTGCCGCAGCTCATCTGTCCGTCACAGACGGGGCATCGGTTCTCCTTGCCGCTCATGTCTCCCATGGCGGATACCTTGTCCTCATAGCCGTGGTAGACCTTCCGGCTGACGCAGCCGGGGATCTGCGCCCCGTGGAAGCCGTCCTCGTGCTGCTTCAGGGCGGTCTTGTATTCGGCCATGCCCCGCTTCAAGTCCAGACGGCTGCACACCAGCGCCGTGTGGTAGGCGTCGCCCAAGGCGTCGTGTGCCTGCCGGGTGGGAGGAATCTGCATTTCCTCCAGCGCCGTGGACAGGGCTTTCTGGTTGCTTCCGCTGCCGGTCTGGGCGTTGTAGATCATCTGGGCATTGTACCAGTTCTGAATCCACACCGGATCATAGCCGTTGAGGATCATATTGCCCTCCAGCGTGGGAATATCGTCAAATCCCCAGGTCAAAAACACGCAGTCATCGCCGCACCAGTTATAAAACTCGTTGATGGCGTCGTCAAAGGACAGCCCCTCCTGCTTCAGGCGGGACTCCCGGATTCCCGTGAGCTTGGAAACGCGGCTGTTGAGCCGCCGGTAGAATTTCGGCCGGATCAGTACCTGAAATTCATCCGCCACCGTCTGGTCTTCCAGCATCCGCACGGCGCCGATCTGTATGACTTCTCCGTGGATCTGGACGGGAAGCTGGCGCTGGGCGGCATAGGAGCCGGGCCAGGGCTGATTCCATTCCATATCCAGCACAATATATTGCATGGAGCACGCTCCTTTCACTTTATTTATGATACCACAGGTATTGGGCGTGTGCAATCTAATTTTTGCCCATTTTGAAATATCTGTTGCAATCCCCCGGTAAAAAAGGTATGATGAATACAGATTTATATAAAGGAGCTTGCACATGATCGAAGTCAAAAATCAGGGAATGTTTTACTATGACGGCCATTTTCTGACCCGGCAGGAGGGTGCGGCGCTGGGGCTGACGCCGGAGACGGAAAAGAAAAAGACCATGGCATGGAAGATTCTCAGCGCCCACAACACCTGTCCCGACATGGACAGTCTGAAGCTGCGTTTTGACGCCATGGCCTCCCATGATATTACCTATGTGGGCATCATCCAGACGGCACGCGCCTCCGGGCTGGAGGCCTTTCCCCTTCCCTATGTGCTGACCAACTGCCACAACAGTCTGTGCGCCGTGGGCGGCACCATCAACGAGGACGACCATGTTTTCGGCCTGTCCGCCGCCAAAAAATACGGCGGTGAGTTCGTTCCCGCCCATCAGGCGGTCATCCACAGCTATATGCGGGAAATGTACGCCGGCTGCGGTAAAATGATCCTGGGCTCCGATTCCCACACCCGCTACGGCGCTTACGGCACCATGGCCATCGGCGAGGGCGGGCCGGAGCTGGTCAAGCAGCTTCTGAGCAAAACCTACGACATCGCCTATCCCCGTGTGGTGGCCGTCTATCTCACAGGCAAGCCCCGTCCCGGCGTAGGCCCTCAGGATGTGGCGCTGGCCATCATCGGCGCCACCTTCCAGAAAGGCATCGTCAAAAACGCGGTGATGGAATTCTTCGGCGACGGCGTCCGCAATCTGGCCATGGATTTCCGCAGCGGCATCGACGTTATGACTACGGAGACGAGCTGTCTTTCCTCCATCTGGGAGACGGACGAGACGGTGCAGGCCGCCCTCACCGCCCACGGCAGACCCGGAGATTACCGCAGGCTTGCGCCGGAAAACGGCGCGTATTACGACGACGTGCTGGTGGTGGATCTGTCCAAAGTGGAGTCCATGATCGCCCTGCCCTTCCATCCCTCCAATGCCTACACCATCCGCCAGTTCAATGAGAATCTGGAGGATCTGCTTCATCAGGTGGACGAGGATACCGTGCAGAAGCTGGAGCTGCGCCAGCGCCCGGAGAGCCTGACGAAAAAGATCCGAAACGGGCGCTTCTACGCAGATCAGGGCGTCATTGCCGGCTGCTCCGGCGGCACCTACCAGAACCTCATGCAGGCGGCAAATATCCTCGACGGCAAGAGCGTGGGCAGCGACGCCTTCTGGCTGAGCGTCTATCCCATGAGCCAGCCGGTGATGCTGGAGCTGCTGCGCACGGGGAGCCTGACCAAACTGATGCAGTCCGGCGCATCCATCCGCAGTGCTTTCTGCGGTCCCTGCTTCGGCGCAGGGGATGTGCCCGCCAACGGCGCGTTCTCCATCCGCCATTCCACCCGCAACTTCCCCAACCGGGAGGGCTCCAAGCCCGCCGACGGGCAGGTGGCCTATGTGGCGCTGATGGACGCCCGCTCCATCGCCGCCACGGCGCTCAACGGCGGCGCCATCACCCCCGCTACGGAATTGGAGGGAATTGCCGCCGACCCGTCCTTTGTGGACTATCATTTCGACGCCTCTCCCTACAGCCGCGTCTACCACGGCGTGGGCAAACCCCGGACGGAAGAGCCGCTGGTCTTTGGCCCCAATATTGCCGACTGGCCCAAGCAGATCCCTCTGCCGGAGAATCTCTACCTTACGGTGGCGTCCGCCATCTACGACCCGGTAACCACCACGGATGAGCTCATCCCCTCCGGGGAGACGTCCTCCTACCGCAGCAATCCTCTGAAGCTGTCAGAATTTGCCCTGAGCCGCAAGGATCCCCAGTATGTGGGCAGAGCCAAGGAAATTCAAAAGCTGGAGCTGCTTCGCCGTACCGACCCGGATGCGCCGGAGGTTTCAGCCGTCATGGACGGCCACGACCCCCGCACCACGGGACTGGGCAGCGCCGTCATGGCCATTCGTCCCGGCGACGGTTCCGCCAGAGAGCAGGCGGCCTCCTGCCAGCGGGTTCTGGGCGGCGTGGCCAATCTGTGCGAAGATTTTGCCACCAAGCGCTACCGCAGCAACGTCATCAACTGGGGGATGCTGCCCTTTACGGTAGAGCATATCGCCCAGTTAAACCTGCAAAGCGGCGACCGCATCTATGTACCCGGCATCCGCACGGCTCTTAAGAACGGTGCCCCGTCCGCCACTGCCACGCTGGTACAGGCAGGCCAGGAGCAGCAGATCACCCTGAAGCTGGAAAAGCTGACCCGGGAAGACCGGGACATTATCCTCTCGGGCTGCCTGATCAACTATTACGCCCAGAACAAATAAGCTACAGTAATCGCCCTCCGGTCAGTTGAACCGGAGGGCGATTGTGATAGGATGGTTTTTACGCAGACATTGGCGTCACGCTCTGGGAAGCGCCTGCTTTGGCGTCACTTCTCTGGGTTGGATCTCTCCGGCCTTGGTCAGAGCCATCTTGGTGAGCGTGGGTCCCACCAGCTCGTAGATCAGCACGGAGAACAAAACGATACTGCGGATAATGGCGCCATCCTGTCCCAGTTGCTCGGCAACGGTAATGGACATACCCAGCGCCACACCGGCCTGAGGCAAGAGGGTAATCCCCAGCCACTTCTGCACCTGGGGCTGGCATTTGGTCAGCCTTGTGCTTACGGCAGCACCAAAATACTTGCCCGTGGAACGGGCGAGGATGTACACCACGCCGATGAGCACGGCGGACACATCCCGGAAGACGCTCAGATCCAGTTCAGAGCCGCTGATCACAAAGAACAGCACAAACAGGGGCGCCGTCCACCGGTCGGTCTTGGCCATCAGTTCTTCGGAGTTGGGGCAGATATTGCAGAAGATGGTGGCCATCATCATGCACACCAGCAGAGACGAAAAGCCAAATTCGATCTGGGTGCCGGGAATACGGATCTCCAGCATGGACAGGCTCACGGCCAGAATCACGAAGGTCACAGCCACGCACAGGCGCTTGCTTCTGGAATGGAAGTACCGTTCCACAAAGGTAAAGACCAGACCCAACATCGCACCCATGGCAAAGGAAGCAAAAACCTCCAGCAGGGGATTGACCAGAATGTTGACGGCGCTCACGGACGTGCCGCCCTGCAGGCTCTTGGCAATACCCAGAGAAACGGAAAACACGATCAGCCCCACGGCATCGTCCAGCGCCACCACGGGCAGCAGTATATCCACCAGCGGCCCCTTGGCCTTATACTGGTTGACCACCATCAGGGTCGCCGCCGGAGCAGTGGCCGTGGCAATGGCGCCCAGGGTAATGGCCACAGGTACGGTGATCTTGTCGGGCATGAGAAAATGCAGTCCCAGCAGGCACGCATCCACCAGCACCGTAGCGCTCAGCGCCTGTACTATGGCCACCACCGTGGCCTGCTTGCCGATGATGCGAAGCTGGGACAGGCGAAATTCGTTGCCGATGTTAAAGGCGATAAAGCCCAGCGCCACCTCAGAGATGGGCTTCATGGCCTCCACGGCATTGAAGGAGGTAAAGCCGAGACCGTCCACGCCCAGTCTGCCCAGCACAAAGGGGCCGATGAGCAGGCCGGCAATGAGATAGCCGGTCACAGCCGGCAGCTTCAGAGGTTTGACCACGCGGGACATGAGCAGTCCTGCGAACATGGCAACCGCAATCGAAAGTAAAACTTCCACTTCAAACGCTTCTTTCCGGGATTTTTTACTGCGCCTTTTGCGCAGCACTTAATTATACTCATTTCTCCCGGCGGTTGCAACGGGTAATTTCATATTTTTACCGGGTTTCGGCGGATTTTTTGCGCCGAAACCCGGTCATTTCGCTCCGGAATGGGAGCCGCTTATTTCGTGCCGAAGATCCGGTCGCCCGCGTCGCCCAGACCCGGCGTAATGTAGGCGTTCTCGTCCAGCCGCTCGTCTACGGAGGCCACAAAAATATCCACGTCGGGATGATCCCTGCGCACGGTCTGCACGCCCTCCGGCGCGGCAATAATATCCATGAGGGTAATGTTCCTGCATCCATATTTTTCCTTCAGCAGGCGGATGGCCGCCGTGGCGCTGCCGCCGGTAGCCAGCATGGGATCCACCACAAAGACCTGCCGCTCGGAAATGTCGGGGGGCATCTTGCAGTAGTATTCCACCGGCTCGTGGGTCTCCGGGTCGCGGTACAGGCCGATGTGCCCCACCTTGGCCGAGGGAATCAGGTCGATCATGGCGTCCACCATGCCCAACCCTGCCCGGAGAATGGGCACAATGGCCAGTTTTTTGCCCGAAAGCACTCTGGTTTTGGCCACGGCCACCGGCGTCTCCACCTCTACCTCCACCGTGGGCAGGTTTCGGGTGGCCTCATAGCACATGAGGGCTGAGATCTCGCCGACGACCTCCCGGAATTCCTTTACGCCGGTGTTTTTGTCCCGCAGGATCGACAGCTTGTGCTGGATCAGAGGATGATCCAAAATGTGTAATGTGCCCATACTCATTCTCCTTCATTATGTTGTTCTCTGGCGAGGCGTTCCCGCTCCGCCTGAGACAGTCGCAGATAGTTTGGCGCCACGGCCGCCGCCGAGACCAGACCGCCCGCCTGCGCCGCCTGCCATCCGGCAAGGGCGACGCCAGACGCTCTTTGCTGGCAGAACTGCTCCGGCGTCAGCCGCAGCCGGGGGAGCGTCTGCCCCAGGCTCTGGCAGCACAGCTTCGCCCCGTCGCCCACGGCAAAAACCGGCCGGTCATACGCCGCCAGTTCCGTTCCAAGCTCTTCCAGAGAAATGGCTCTGTCCGGGGTCAGTCTCGTCAGGCTGCCCTGACAGACGGAAAACAGGGCGTTATAGACCTGCTGCCGCCGGGCGTCCATACAGCAGCAGACAATGCCCTCTGCCGCGTCCAGATTGTGCGCCATGGCCTCCAGCGTGGAAACCGGCAGGCAGGGGATGTCCCTGCCCCAGCAGAAGCCCTTGGCCGCCGCCGCGCCGATGCGCACCCCCGTAAAGCTGCCAGGGCCGTTGGCATAGGCCACGGCGTCCACGTCGCCGGCAGTGCAGTCGCAGTTTTCCAGCATATCCTGCGCCAGCTTCATCACGGTGCGGCTGTGGGTCTGGCCACTGTTCTGAAAATACTCCGCCACCAGCGCGCCGTCCCGCAGCATGGCTGTGGACGCGGCCTTGGCCGAAGTCTCAAAGGCTAAGATCACCATGGAATCTGCCTCCCGTCACGGTAATGATGCGCTTGTCCGGCTCCTGCGGCAGCTTATCGATGCGCACGCAGATGGCGTCCTCCATGGCCGCCTGCACATTTTCGCTCCACTCCACCGCGCACACGCCGCCCCGGCTGAGATAGTCCTCCCAGCCGATGTCGAACAGCTCCTCCTCAGAGGAAATGCGGTACATGTCAAAATGGAACAGAGGGATCCTTCCGGACAGATATTCATTAACAATGGTGTAGGTGGGGCTTGTGACCTGCTCGGTCACGCCCAGCCCTTGGGCGATGCCCCGGGTAAACGCCGTCTTTCCGGCGCCCAGATCGCCCCGGTAGGCCACCACGTCTCCCGGCTGCAGGCAGGCTGCCAGCCGCTGGCCAAAGCGCTCGGTGTCTTCGGTGCTGTAGGAAATATATTCCACAAAAATCAACTTCCCGTTCTTAGTGTCTCTATTCTATCACACCCTGCGTAATTTTGCAAAGCTATTTACAGAACGTCAAAAAAATGCTAAAATGTACACCAGATTCAGAAAGGAGGCCATGCCGATGCGCAAGCTGGGAAACGCGCTGCTGGATTTTTTCCGCAAAGGCGATCTGCTTTTGCTGTTTCTCTGCGTTTTCACCGCAGTGTACGGAATTGTCATCATTGCCAGCGCCACAAATTATATGGGCACCCATCGGTATGTGCTGATTCAGACGGTGGCGCTGGCCATCGGCATTTTACTCTATGTTCTCATTTCCCTGCTGGATGTGGAGATTCTGGCCGAGCACCGGCAGATTTTGACCGTGTTCAATGCCGTGTTTCTCGGTATGCTGCTCATCTGGGGCGTGGAGGGCACCAGCGGCAACAAGAGCTGGCTCCATTTCAGCTTCCTTCCCTTTAATATCCAGCCCGCCGAGCTGTGCAAGATCTCCTTTATCATCATTCTGGCCAAGACCCTGAGCGTCCACCGCAACCGGGTCTCCTCCCTGCGCTCCGTGGGCAGCATCACGCTGCATCTGCTGTTTATCACGGGGCTTATCGTGATCATTTCCAAGGACGCCGGCGTGGCTCTGACCTTTGTTTTCATCTTTCTTGTCATGGCCTATGTGGGCGGCGTCCGGGGCTGGTGGTTTTTGGGCGGCGCGGCATCCATAGCCGCAGTGCTGCCCTTTGCCTGGACCCACTTTGCCCGGGAAGACCAGAAGCAACGTATCATGATGTTCTTTGACCCCACCATCGACCCCACGGGCGAAGGCGTGCGCTGGCAAACCAACAAGAGCCTTTCCGCCCTCTCCGGCGGCGGCGTGGCCGGTCAGGGGCTGTTCCACGGCACCATGACCCAGTCCGGCTCCGTTCCCGCCCAGCACACGGACTTTATTTTCTCCACCATCGGCGAGGAGCTGGGGCTCATCGGCTGCATCCTTACCCTGCTGCTGCTGGCCGCCATTATTGTGCGCTGTGTCTATGTGGGCATGAAGACCCCAAATTATATGAACAGGCTCATCTGTATCGGCATTGCCTCCATGCTGGTATTCCAGATCATGGTCAACGTGGGTATGTGCATTGGCGTCTTCCCGGTCATCGGCCTGACCCTGCCCTTTATCAGCTACGGCGGCAGCTCCACCATCACCATGTTTCTGGCCATGGGGCTGGTCTCCGGCATCCGTATGCGTCCCGACCCGGACGCCCGATCACCCTATATCCAGGCGCGTTATTAAATCCTTTTCCGGAGCAGCGTTGGGCTGCTCCGGTTTTTTGCGTCAAAATTTTTCCAGTCCTCGCATATTTGCCGCAGATTAGCAAATACTACCTCCGACGATTCTTGTAGGAGGTACGATCATGGGTCATTCAACCATCCAAAAAGCTGTCAGCCGCACGGTTCTGGTGCTGTGCGTCTGTCTGACATTGATCCTCGCGGTTCACGCCGAGGATACATTATTCAGCGACTGCGAATACAACTTTACGGGCAGCGAATTTGTCTGCTCCCTGTCCGGCGACATGGAGGGCATCTATGTCAGCAGCGTCCCGGAGCAGGACGTATGCCGCCTGTGTCTGGGGGAGCGGGTCATCCGCGCCGGAGACTTTCTGCCCCAGTCCGCCCTGGATAAGCTGGTTCTGCGTCCGGTAAGTCAGGACGATTCCACGGCCAGCATTTCCTATATGGCCATTGCAGACGGCAAGCTGGACAAAGAGACGGCATTCACCATGCAGATCAAATCCGCCAGAGACGAAGCGCCCGTGGCGGAGGATTCGGCGCTGGAGACCTATAAAAACATTGCCAACACCGGCACCCTGCGCGCCAGCGACCCGGAGGGCTCCACCCTGACCTATACGATCCAGACCCACCCCAAGCGGGGCAGTGTGGAGATCCGGGAGGACGGCACCTTCCTCTACACGCCCAAAAAGAACAAGGTGGGCGAGGACTGCTTCACTTATACCGCCACTGACGCGGCGGGCAACACCTCCGCCGAAGCCACCGTGAGCATCCGCATTATGCAGCCCGTGGACGACACGGTATTCGACGACGTGGGCAGTGACTGCCAGTTCACGGCCATGTGGATGCGTGGCGCGGGACTGTACGGCGGCGAGCTGCTGGCGGACAAGCTGTGCTTCTGCCCCGATAAGGAGGTCACCAGAGGGGAATTTCTGGTCATGACCATGAAGCTGGCGGGCATCGACCCGGAGATCGGCCTGCTCACCTCCGGCTTCTCCGATCAGGAACAGGCCGCTGACTGGATGCAGCCCTATCTGGTCAGCGCCATGCGCCGGGGCATCGTGACGGGCTACCCCTCCGAGTCCGGGCTGCTGTTTCAGCCCAACCAGCTCATTACCGCCGCAGAAGCGGCAGTGATGGTAACAAACACCTTCCACCTGGAGAGTGTGGCTGTCTCCGCCACCGACGGAGCGGAGCTGTCCTGGACGCAGAGTGCCGTAGCCGCCCTGTCTCAGGCCGGAATCAGCCTTGCCTCCGATGCTGAGGACATTCTGACCCGGCAGGCCGCAGCGGAGCTGCTGTACCAGGCGGGAAAGCTGTCCGAGTCCAAATAAACAGCGCAGAAAACCACAGCGCGGCAGATGCAGGACATCTGCCGCGCTGTAGGTTGTATTCTCAAATTTCCTGTCTGCCCTCCAGAGCGCGCAGCAGTGTGACCTCGTCGGCAAATTCCAACTGGCTGCCCACGGGGATGCCGTAGGCAAGGCGGGTCACCTTGACCTCCATGGGGCGCAGCAGCCGGGAGATGTACATTGCCGTGGCCTCGCCCTCCGTGTCCGGGTTGGTGGCCATGATGACCTCGTTCACATTCCCCTCTCCGATGCGCCGCAGCAGCTCCCGGATATGGATGTCGTCGGGGCCGATGTGGTTCAGGGGAGAAATGACACCGTGGAGCACATGGTACACGCCGTGATACTCTCTGGCGCGCTCCATGGCAATGACGTCCTTTGGCTCGGCCACAACGCAGATGACGCTGTGATCGCGCTCTTCGTCGCTGCAAATGGCGCACTTGTCCTGATCCGTCAGGTTCTGGCAGACAGGGCAGGTATGCACGGTCTTTCTGGCCGTCACAATGGCGTCGGCGAAGGCCTGAGCGTCCTGCTGGGGCATGCTCAGTACATAAAAGGCCAGCCGCTGCGCTGTCTTGCTGCCGATGCCCGGCAGTTTGGCAAATTCCTCTGTCAGCCGCTCCAGCGCGGCGGGAAAACAGCGCATCAGAACAGACCGCCCAGATTCATGCCGCCGGTGAGCTTGCTCATCCCGGCACTGGCTTCGGCTTCGGCCTTGCGCATGGCCTCATTGACTGCCGCCACCACCATGTCCTGCAGCATTTCCACATCCTCAGGATCCACAGCCTCCGGCTGGATGGTCACGGACATCACCTCGTGCTTGCCGTTGACCTTGGCCGTCACCATGCCGCCGCCTACGGTGGCCTCGTACTCCCTGGTCTCCATTTCGGCCTGCATTTTCAGCATTTCCTGCTGCATTTTCTGCGCCTGCTTGATCATGTTCATGTTGACGCCGCCGCCCATCATGGGGTTGCCGCGATAACCGCCCTTTGCCATAGCTATTCTCCTTTTATTTTCACAATTTGTTTGTGTTGCTTTCCAAATTCCAATACCGCCTGCAGGGGATCGCCCTGGCTCATGTCCCCGCCGCAGTCGATGCGCACCGTAACGGGTCTGCCCAGCAGGGCGGACGCGCCTCCGGCCAGAATCTGCCGTGTGGGCTCGTCGTTGACCATACTGCGCACCCAGTCGTTTTCCGCGTGGAGCAGCAGCGTCTGCCCCTGCAGCTCCGGTGAGAGCTGCGCCTTGTCCCCCGTGGAGAAGAATCCCCGGACGGACAGCTTCAGCTCCGGCTTGATCTTATTGACCAGATCCGCCCAGAAGCCCACAGGCAGCGCTTCCCCGGTCTTAGACGGTGCTTTCTTCTGCTCCGGTTCCGCTGCGGACATCGCAGGAGCGGTGCTTTCCTGGGGCGCAGGCTCCCCGCTCATGGGGGGAGCCGACACCGGATTCGGCGCCGGGGCAAACCGTCCGGAGGCAAGCTGTTCCTCCAGTCGGGAGATTCTGGCGTTTAAGGACACGGCATCCAAAGCCAGTGCCGGGTCGCACATTTGCAGCAGGCACAGCTCCGCGTCGATCCTGCGGTTGGCGCTGCGGCTGAAGCCAGCGCAGGTCTGCTGCAGCAAGGTCGTCAGGCGCAGCAGCTCCGCCGCCGTGAATTTCGGCAGCAGGGCGGTCAGCTCCTGCACCGTGCCCACGCCGGAAAGCAGGTCGCCACCCTTGGGCGCGGTCTGCAAAACCAGCAGATCCCGGCACAGGCACAGCAGCTCGTCCAGCATGGCAGACACATCCTTACCCGCCGCGTATTGCTCGGAAAACAGCGCCAGTGCGCGCTGGGCGTCGTGCTCCGCCGCCGCCATCAGCAGGGCGATGGCGCGCTGGGTTCCTGCAAGGCCGAGGCACTGGCACACACTGTCCGCGCTCACCACACCTGCCCCCGCCGTGGCGCATTGATCCAAAAGGCTCATGCCGTCGCGCAGAGCGCCGTCCGCCAGCCGCGCCAGCAGCACGGCGGCCTCCGGCTGCAGATCGATGCCCTCCTGATAGGCGGCATAGTTGAGCCGGGCGGCAATATCCTCCGGCAGCAGCCGCCGGAATGCGAACCGCTGACACCGGGAAAGAATGGTGGCCGGTACTTTATGCAGTTCCGTGGTGGCCAGAATAAACATCAGGTGCTCCGGCGGCTCTTCAATGATCTTCAGCAGGGCGTTGAAGGCCGCCGTAGAGAGCATATGCACCTCGTCGATGATATACACGCGCTTTTTGACCTCAGAGGGAGAAAACACTGCGTCGTCCCGCAGGTCGCGCACGTTGTCCACGCCGTTGTTGGAGGCGGCGTCGATCTCCAGCACGTCCATACAGGCGCCGCTTTCGATGCTTTTGCAGGCGGGACAGCTATTGCAGGGATTGCCGCTGACCGGATGCTCGCAGTTGACGGCCTTGGCCAGAATTTTGGCACAGCTCGTTTTTCCCGTGCCCCGGGAACCGGTAAACAGATAGGCATGGCTCAGCTTGCCCGAAGTAAGCTGCGCCTTCAGCGTCTGGGTAACGCTGGCCTGCCCCACCACCTCGTCGAAGGTCTTGGGTCGGTATTTGCGGTATAGTGCCTGATACATCTGTTTCCCTCCCGAAAAAGCTGCCGGCCCATGACAAGATCGCACACCTGCACTTGAGCATATGTTATGCCCGTTTCCCATGCAGCCAGCTCAGAAACGGCTGACTCACGGCACACGGCGTTATCCGCTTAATGCTGCTCGGTTCCCCGCCTGACATGGTTCACGGGACGCCGTTGCGTGAGACCGATTCCTCAACACCGCTTACACGGACAGACGGCACAACATAAACCCGCATGCAGGGATTCATCCCCGCTGTAGCGGATTGCGGGCTACAGGGCACCGCTATCTCCCCGACTAGTGCGACCTTGTCACAGGCCGGCAGGCGCGTGACAAGTCTGTATAAGATTGTACACGATTTTCAGGGATTTCGCAACCCCAAATCAATCCAGCTTGGCTTCGATGTAGTCCACCAATTCGCCCACTGTATTGAGCTTATCTTCCAGCTCCAGATCCACGCCCAGATCTTCCTCCAGATCCATGATCATTTCGACCGTGTCGAGGGAGTCCAGATGCAGGCTCTCAAAGGTCGTATCCCTGGAGATGTCCTCGGCAGGAATATCCAACTGTCTGGACAAATAGGAAACGATTTTTTCAAACATGGTATCAGCCTCCTGCAGGAATCAGGATTTCTCCTGTCATATATGTATCATACGAATTTTTCCGCAGTTGTCAAGAATATTTTTTAGCTCAAAAAGTCCTTGAGAATTTTGGAGCGGGACGGATGGCGCAGCTTGCGCAGGGCTTTGGCCTCAATCTGGCGTACCCGTTCGCGGGTGACGTGGAACTCGTTGCCCACTTCCTCCAGCGTGTGGGCTCTGCCGTCCTCCATGCCGAAGCGCAGGCGCAGTACCTTGGCCTCCCGGGGCGTCAGGGTCTGCATGACCTGATTGAGCTGCTCGCGCAGCATATTGTAGGAAGCGGATTCGGCAGGCTCCTTGGCCTCATTGTCCTGAATGAAATCTCCCAGATGGCTGTCGTCCTCTTCGCCCACGGGCGTCTCCAGGGAGACCGGCTCCTGGGCGATCTTCATGACCTCGGCCACCTTATCCTCCGGGATGCCCAGCCGCTTGCTGATCTCCCCGGAGGTGGGATCCCTGCCCAGCTCCTGCACCAGAGATCTGGAGGTGCGGGAGACCTTGTTGATGGTCTCCACCATATGCACGGGGATGCGGATGGTACGCGCCTGATCGGCCACGGCGCGGGTGGTCGCCTGCCGGATCCACCAGGTGGCGTAGGTGGAGAATTTATACCCCTTGGTGTAGTCGAACTTCTCCACGGCCTTCAGAAGTCCCAGATTGCCCTCCTGAATCAGGTCGAGGAACTGCATCCCTCTGCCCACATAGCGCTTGGCAATGGACACCACCAACCGCAGGTTGGCTTCGATCATGCGCTTTTTGGACTCCTCGTCGCCCTGAGCCATGCGCTTGGCGATCTCCTGCTCCTCCTCGGGGGTGAGCAGGGGGATCTTGCCGATCTCCTTGAGATACATCCGCACCGGGTCGGAGGTGCTCACGTTTTCATCCACCAGATCCGCCGGGTTCAGGTCTTCCACCTGTTCCTCTTCCTCGACCCCCAGGATGTCCTCGTCCGTGGGCATCAGCTCCTCGGCCTCGTCCACGATCTGCGCCACGTCGGATACGTCGATCTCGATGCCGGCATTGGAGAGCATCTCGTAAATTTTGTCGGTCTGCTCCTCGGATGCGTCGATGGCGTCCAAGGTCTCCAGAAGCTGTCTGGATGTGACCTTCCCGTTCTTTTTGCCCAGTTCCATCAGCTCTTTCAGCTTCTGATGCAGCACTTCGTTTTGTTCCATGTCTAACCTCCGTATCCCTTTTTTCCAAGCAGTCTGTCCCGCAGCGCCATCATATCCTCGTCGCTGCCGGAGCTTTGCGTTTTCAGGTATTCTTCATGTACCGTCTGCAGATAATCCCGGAACGCCGCGTCGTTGACCAGCGCTTCTTCCTTTTGTACGACGGCGGAAAGGTGGGTAAGTTCCTCCGGGGAAAAATCCTCCAGCACTGCCAGTGATACCGACAGCCCCTCGCCGTATCGCGCCCGCAGTTCGTCAAAGGCGCGTCCCAGCAGCGGAGAGGAAAATTCCGCTCCCGTCAGGCTGCCCACCTGTTCCAGTAGCTCCGGTTCCAGCAGCACCAGCCGCAAAATGCCCTCCTCCGCCATGGCGGAGCGCACGTTGTCGTAGCGGATGCCCTTGACGCCCGGCTGCTGGGTCATGGCGGGAGAGAGGTTCTTCCGCTCCTGCTGTCGCCTGCGCCTTGCCATACGGCGGCGGTAGGCCTTATCCACCTCGATCTTCATAGCCTGCGGGGTAATGCCCGCTGCCTCGGCGGCTCTTGCGCCGTAGATTTCCCGCTCCACAGCGCTGGAAAAGGAACAGATCAGCTCCGCCGCCTGACGGAGAAATTCCACCTTTTGCTCGTCCTGGGTCAGATCGTAGCGGTTTTGCAGGGACAAAAGCTGGTATTCCGCCTGATTCTCCGATTTTTGCAGCAGCACGGCAAAGCGATCCGCGCCGTATTTTTTCAGATACTCGTCGGGATCCTTCGCTCCCTGCATCCGCAGAATCTTCACCTGCAGTCCGGCGCGCTCCAGCATGGGGATGGCGCGTCGGGTGGCGTCCTGTCCGGCAGCGTCGCTGTCGTAGGTCAGAACCACCTGCTGGGTATATTTGCTCAAAAGATTTACCTGCTCGTCGGTGAGCGCCGTGCCCAGAGAAGCCACGGCACAGTCAAAACCGTACTGGTGCAGGGTAATGGTGTCCATATAGCCCTCGCAGAGGATGATATAGCCCTGCTTGCTCTTTTTTGCCACATTGAGGGCAAAAAGATTTTTCCGCTTGTTGAAGATCACCGTCTCCGGCGAATTGAGGTATTTGGGCGTGCTGCCGTCCATCACCCGGCCGCCAAAGCCGATGACGTTGCCACGCAGGTCGATGATGGGAAACATCACCCGGTTGCGGAATTTGTCGTAGACGCTGCGCTTCCCGTTTTTCTCTTTCTGCACCGCAAGTCCCGCGTCCACCAGCTCCTGCCGGGTGTAGCCCATATGCAGCATCCGGTCGGTCAGGCTGCTCCATGCGTCGGGCGCAAAGCCCAGACCGAAGCGGGTCACGGTAGCGCCCGTCAGTCCCCGCCCGGCCAGATAGGCTCTGGCCTGCGCCCCGTCAGGCTCCATCAACTGACTGTGGAAAAACCGGGCGGCGTCCCGGCACAGCTTCCACAGGCGCTCCTGCTGGCGGTAGCGGGACTGGTAGGCGTCGTCCTCCGGCACCTCCATCCCGGCGCGTTTGGCAAGAAAACGCACGGCGTCGGGGTAGCTGAGATTTTCGATCTCCATAATGAAATTAATGACGCCGCCGCCCTTGTGGCAGCCGAAGCAGTAATAGATCTGCTTGCCCGGCGCCACGGAAAACGACGGGGTCTTTTCCCCGTGAAAGGGACACAGGCCGAACAGATTGCCACCCTTTTTGCTCAGGCGAACATACTGCCCTACCACGTCCTCAATGGGATTTTTCGCAATCAGCTCATCCAGAAATGCCGGTGGAAACGGCATACGTCCGCCTCCTTTCCAAAAACGTCCTCAGCGGTTTTGCCAGCCTGTGGGAATAAACAGCTCAGAGAATTTATAGACAGCATATTTGTCCGTCATCCCCGCCACATAGTCGCACACCACCCGGGGCATCCCGTCAAAGTCCATCTGGGGGCGGAAATCCGCCGGAAGCTGGTCGGGATGGTGCAGGTAGTAGCAATACAGTTCTTTAATGATGATCTTGGCCTTGGACTCTTCGCCCTTGGCCACCGGGTTGCGGTAGACATGGTCGAACATAAATTCCCGCAGCTCGTCCATGGCCTTTTCCACCCGGGGCGTCATACCGATGCGTGCCTGTCCCTCCGAAGCGGCGATCATGTCCTCCACCAGCGTGTTGATGCGTCTGGAATGGGAATCGCCCAGCACCTGTCGGATGTCCTGGGGCAGGTCGTCCTCCGTGAGGATCCCCGCCCGGATGGCGTCGTCAATGTCGTGGTTGATATAGGCGATGCGGTCGGCATAGCGCAGAATCTGCCCTTCCAGCGTTTCCGGCAGATCCTCTCCCGTGTGGCAGACGATGGCACGGCGCACCTCATAGGTCAGGTTCAGCCCGGCGCCGCCGTTTTCCAGCTTTTCCACCACCCGCAGAGACTGCTCGTTGTGGCGAAAACGCGTGCCCATCACGTCCGTTAAAGCCGCCTCCCCGGCATGGCCGAAGGGCGTGTGTCCCAAATCGTGCCCCATGGCGGCAGCCTCCACCAGATCTTCGTTGAGGCGCAGCGCCCGGGCAATGGTGCGCCCGATGCGCGCCACCTCCAGCGTGTGGGTCATGCGGGTACGGTAATGATCCCCCTCAGGCTGCAGAAACACCTGGGTCTTGTGCATCAGTCTGCGGAAGGAGCGGCTGTGGAGGATCCGGTCGGCGTCCAGCTGATAGCAGGTGCGCACGTCGTTGGGCTGCTCCGGCAGATCCCTGCCGCGGGATTCCGCCGCCTTGGCCGCATAGGGAGACAGGCTTGTGTATTCCTCCTGCTCCAGTCTTTCCCGAACTGTCATAACAGCATCACCTTTGTAAAATACGCAAAAAATCCGCGATTTCCTTTTCTTTTCCGAAAGAAAATGTATTTTTGTGAAATGAGTGTCTCAATTTCTCCCCGGGTCAGGGCTTTTTGGCAAATGCCCGGTATTCCTGGGACAGCACCTGCCCCTGCACCCGGCCGGCGGACAGCTCCGAAAGGCGCTGCAAATAGCCGTCGGCGGCGCTTTGGGGCACCATGATCGTCAGATCGATCTGAGCGCCGTAATCGGCCTTGTCCACCAGTCCGCCCAGCTCCTCGGTCTGCTGGCGCAGCCGGTCAAAGAGATGGTAGGGACACTGAACCCCGATCTTTGTCCAGACCCGCTTTTCCGAAATACCGGCGGCCTCCACCGCCTCTCTGGCGGCGCGGGTATAGGCGCGCACCAGACCGCCCGCGCCCAGCAGAATCCCGCCGAAATACCGGGTCACCACGCAGCAGACGTTGTAAAGCTGCTGCCTGCGCAGCACCTCCAGCACCGGCATCCCTGCCGTGCCCTGTGGCTCTCCGTCGTCGGAATAGCGCATGGCGCCGTCCCGAATGAGATAGGCATAGACATTGTGGGTGGCGTCCCAGTGCTTTTCCCGCATGGATTTAATGCGCTCCAGCGCTTCCGCCTCCGTCTCCGTCACCCAGATATGGCCGATAAACCGGGAGCGCCGCTCCACAAATTCCGCAGCGGCATCCCTTGTGGGAACCAGATATTCCTCCACCGGGCGTCCTCCTTCAGATTTCGTACTGCTTCAGCCTGCCATAGAGAATGTCGTCACAGACCGCTTCGATCTCAATGCCCCGGTCTGCGTAATCGCAGCGCAGCACCTGCGCCTGATCGTGGAGGATCTGCACCTGTCCGGCCATGGTATAGGGCAAAAGCAGGGTGACACGGTGCAGGCTCCGGCAAAGCTGCCGTTCCGTTTCGTCCAGCAGCCTGTCCACGCCCTCGCCTGTTTTGGCGCTGATCGCCACGACCCCGTCCCCCACGGGCAGCTCCTCCGGCTGCACCAGATCCGCCTTGTTATAGCAGCAGATCACAGGTACGCCCGGCTTGGCCAGCTTCTCAATGAGGCGGCTGACCACCGCCATGTGGGCTTCCCGCTCCGGGTCGGCGGCGTCGATGACATGAATGAGC